>NZ_JBFOCW010000078.1:0-44791 GCF_040908005.1 Aeromonas sp. s1(2024)
TCACATATCGCCAATACCCGCCGCGATTACCTTCACAAGGTCACAACGACTATCAGCAAAAACCACGCGATGATCGTCATTGAGGATTTGAAGGTTGCCAGCATGTCAAAATCAGCAGCGGGCACGACCAGCCAGCCGGGGCGCAACGTCCGGGCAAAATCAGGGCTGAATCGTTCGATATTAGATCAGGGCTGGTTTGAGCTGCGCCGCCAGCTCGAATATAAGCAGGCATGGCGAGGCGGTCAGGTGTTGGCGATAAACCCGGCCTACACGAGCCAGCAGTGCGCCTGTTGTGGGCATACTGCGAAGGATAACCGCCAGACGCAAAGCCAGTTTAAATGCGCTGCGTGTGGTTATGAGGCGAACGCCGATGTGAATGGCGCTCGCAATATTTTAGCGGCGGGACACGCCGTTTTAGCCTGTGGAGGCGCGGTGCAATCAGGCCGCCCGATGAAGCAGGAACCCGGTACTGCGCGAGCAGCTATCACCCAGTAATGGGGATCCCCCTCCTGTGACGCGAAGCGCTAAGGTGGGGGAGGATGTCAATGATTGAGATGACGGGTACGAGTGGCTGGGTTCATCGACGCTTCCTCTGGATTTGACGGCCGCGAAGTCTACCTAAAAGTGGGGTTATTTGCAGCAAAGGGGGAACTGAATGCTGCTAATATCGTCAATCTGGCCGCCCGGTAGCGGGAAAAGAGGTCAGACACAGGGGGGAGGGGCTAGGTCCTGCTGCCGCTCTGGGGTAACATGCGCGCCTGCATGACATAAATCGGCCCCGTCCTCTCTCATCCGACGGAGGCGATGCACCTCTATATGACGGGTCTTCCATGAGATGGGCCCATCCGGATATTGAAAGAAGAGATCACCATGTTACAGATTGGCAAGATGAACACCCTGACCGTCGTCGAGATCGAGGAGCGCGGCGCCTGGCTGGCGGCGGGGGAATACGGCGAGCTGCTGCTGCCCAGGCGCCAGTTGCCGGAAGGCGTTGCCGAGGAGAGCGAGGTGTCCGTCTTCCTCTATCTGGATGCGGATTGCGAGCCGGTGATCACCACCGACAAGCCCTTCGCCATGGTGGGGGACATCGTCGGTCTCAAGGTGGTCAATGCCAACAAGATTGGTGCCTTCCTCGACTGGGGCATGAAGAAGGATCTCTTCGTACCAAGCCGCGAGCAGAACAAGCCGATGCAGGTGGGCCATGTCTATCTGGTGCACCTGATGCTGGACAACGAAGGGCGCATGGTCGGTACCAGCCGTCTGGAGCGCTTCCTGCGCATCGACCCCCCTTTCAAGAGCGGTGACGAGGTGACGGTGCTGCCGGGGGAACACACCCCCCTTGGCATCAAGGCCGTGGTCAATGGCCAGTACGCCGGCATGCTGTTCAAGAACGAGGTGTTCGGCCGCGTGATGACGGGCCGGCCGCTGACCGCCTGGGTCAAGCAGGTGCGCGAAGATGGCAAACTGGACCTGACCCTGCAAAAGCCGGGACTGGCCCGGATGGATGACGCCGGTGCGCGCATCCTGCTGCGCCTGCAAAAGCAGGGGGGCAGCCTTGCGGTGGGAGACAAAAGCGATCCTGACGTCATCTACAAGATGTTCAGCATGAGCAAGGGCACCTTCAAGAAAGCGATCGGCGGCCTCTACAAGCAGGGCAAGATCGTCATCGAGGAGCACAGCATCCGCCTCGTGGGCTCCGACACGCCGGCAGGGGACGAATAAGTTGCCGAGTCCCTGCATCGGTGACTGCCGGGCCAAAGAGGGGCTCTGCCTCGGTTGTGGCCGCACCCTGACCGAGATAGGCCAGTGGTCCACCATGGACAGCGAGGCCCAGCTGGCCCGCATGGCCGAGCTCGATGGCTCGAAGAGCACTCATGCCTGCCCGGGCTGCGGCGAGCCGGCGTTCTGCGCCGTGTCGGCGGGGGAACCCATCGAGCGCTGCTGGTGCAACCAGCTTCCCGCGTTGCCCATGAGCGATGCCAGCGCCTGCTGGTGTCGCCGCTGTCTGGCCAAGGCCATCGCGGCACGCCCCTGACTCGGGCATCGCAAAAAACGAAAAAGGCGCCTGGGGCGCCTTTTCTTATGCCTGTTGCTGGCGGTGCCAGCGGATATGCACGTCGTGCTCGCTCTGATCCCGGGGGAGCAGGAAGGTGGCGTAGATCACCTCGAACTCGTCCTGATGATCCAGCAAGCCGACCCAGACCTCGGCCCAACGTGCCATGTCCACCGGCTCGCCAAGTTCGGTTGACCAGTCGGCATTGGGCAGGGTTGCCTCCACCGCGCCACGTTGCTCGAACTCGAGGGTGATGTCGACGATTTGTTCGGGGGCCAGCATGTCGGCGGCCTGCTCCAGAAACTGATCATAGGCCCACTCGACCAGCTGATCCGGGCTACGTTGTTCCATGAAATCACTCCAGATACGTCCAGGTTCGCCACTTTAACAAGTATTGGGATGGGCAGCCAGCCCGGGGGCGGTGACGCCGTGCTGTCAAATGGCGGGATCAGGGGATAAGGTTAACAGAGCCGCCAGCAGGGGCGGCGTGACGGGGCGGCCTGGCAAGATGAAGCGACGACAGTACCGAAGGCAGATCAAGCGGCGGCGCGAAACCTGGTGGTGGCACTATCTGCCCCTTCATCGGGAAACCGTCGGCGGCCATCTGGGGCCCGCCTCTGATCCGCAGGATGGCGCTACTCTGTGCCGTGGACCCGGTTCAGGGTGACTTGCCCGAGTTGACCCATCTGACGACGGATCCAGGCCGAGCGCTGCTGCACATAGGGTGAGGGGGGCTTGACCCGATAACGCCAGGGGTTGGGCAGGGCGGCGGCGAGCAGGGAGGCCTCGTAGCGGGTGAGGCGTATCGCCGGTTTGCCGAAGTAGTGCCTGGCGGCTGCCTCGGCGCCATAGATGCCGGGTCCGAACTCCACGATGTTGAGATACACCTCGAGAATGCGGGACTTGTCCCAGCCCAGCTCCATCAACAGGGTGAACCAGGCCTCTATCCCCTTGCGCAGGAAGCTGCGATCGCTCCACATGAAGAGGTTCTTGGCGGTCTGCTGGCTGAGGGTGCTGGCACCGCGCACCCGCCCGCTTTGCTGGTTGTGCCTGAGGGCCGAGCTGATGGCGTCCATGTCAAAGCCGTGATGTTCGGCAAAGCGCTGATCCTCGGCGGCGATCACCGCCAGTTGCAGCTCCCGGGAAATCTGCTCAAGCGGCACCCAGTCGTGCTTCACCTCGGCCACCTTGGCAGGGGGAAACAGGGCGCGTTCGAGGCGCCAGGTCCACATGGGAGGGTCGATGAAGCGCAGCAGCGCGACCGAGACGATGGTGCTCGCAAAGGCGGCCAGCAGCAGCTTGCCGAGCCAGCCCAGCAGTCGCCGTCTGTGCGAAGGCCTCACGGGCGCGGGCCCGCCGTCCCAGTCATAGTGGCCAGGATCATCGGGATCCGGAATTATTGGGGCAGCCATTCGATGTGGCAGAACTTCTCGTCGACGCGGCGGGAGAGCAGCATGCGGGCAAACAGGTGCTCGTACTCTTCTTGTTCGTTGCCAAGGCCGACCCAGATCTCGGCATAGTCGGCGTCGCTCACCTCAAATCCCACGTCGGCCGCCCAGTCGTCGGCGGGATCGGTCTCCGCCAGCAGGCCGCGGTCGTTGAACTCCTGATTGAAGCGGACGATCTCCTGCTCGGGCAGGTTGTCGGAGGCCAGCTCCATGAAGAGTTCGAGGGCGGTGTCGAGCAGTTCCTCGACGCTGTGCATTTCGTCATTCAAAGACATAAAAGCCGTGTTCCAGATAAGGGGGGAGGGAAAGTCCGTCGGCAGCGCCTCGGGGTGCGCGGTATTCTAGCTGGCCCTGATGCCCTTGGCGAGATGCCGGGACGCCAGGCATTAAAAAACCGGATCCTGGGAAAGGATCCGGTCTTCGTTGGGGGAAGGGGTCGCGCATGGTGCGTCAGCTCATCCCTTCTTCTGGTCGTCGGCGAAGGTGATGTTGAGCTCCAGCACCGACAACTCGTCACTCTTCTGATCAAGCTGGACGGTGATCTTGTCCGGGTCGATCTGCACGTATTTGCGGATCACGTCGAGGATGTCCTGCTTGAGCTGGGGCAGGTAATCCGGCCCCCCTCTGGATGAACGCTCGTGAGCCACGATGATCTGCAACCGCTCTTTGGCCAGTTGTGCGGTGTTCTGTTTCTTGTTGGAACGAAAATAATCCAATAATGACATGCTTAACTCCCGAACAGTCGGCTAAAGAAGCCCTTCTTCTCTTCTTCCAGAAAACGGAAATCCTTGGTGTCACCCAGCAGACGGGCGACGGCGTCCTCGTAGGCCTGACCGGCATCGGACTCCTTGTCCAGAATGACCGGCTCGCCGGAGTTGGAGGCGCGCAGCACCGCCTGGGACTCCGGGATCACCCCGAGCAGTTTGATGGCCAGGATCTCCTGTACGTCCTGCACGCTCAGCATGTCGCCGCGGTTGACGCGGGTCGGGCAGTAGCGGGTTAGCAGCAGGTGCTCCTTGATGGGATCCTCACCGCGCTCGGCACGGCGGGACTTGGAGGCCAGGATACCGAGGATGCGATCCGAGTCACGCACGGAAGAGACTTCCGGGTTGGTGGTGACGATGGCCTCGTCGGCGAAATAGAGCGCCATCAGGGCGCCGGATTCGATACCGGCGGGGGAGTCGCAGACGATGTAGTCAAACTGCATCTCCGCCAGCTGATCCAGGATCTTCTCCACCCCTTCACGGGTCAGGGCATCCTTGTCCCGAGTCTGGGAGGCGGGCAGGATGAACAGGTTTTCGCAACGCTTGTCCTTGATGAGGGCCTGGTTGAGGTTGGCTTCCCCGTTGATGACGTTGACGAAGTCATAGACCACGCGCCGCTCGCAACCCATGATGAGGTCCAGGTTTCTCAGACCAATGTCAAAATCGATGACCACGGTCTTGTGGCCACGCTGGGCCAGACCGGTGCTCAGTGCCGCGCTGGTTGTCGTCTTGCCAACGCCACCCTTGCCCGATGTAACGACTATGATTCGCGCCATTCTCGCTTCCTTGTAACTCTATTTGATTCGGTCTATACGAAGTTGTTCATTGTCGAGCCGGATATGGACCGGCTCTTGTATCACGCCTGCAGGCAATGCATCGCTGAGCTGGAAGGTGCCCGCGATGGAGAGCAGCTCGGCCTGCAATTGCTGGCAATAAATGCGGGCCTTGGGATTGCCCTTGGCCCCTGCGATGGCTCGCCCACGCAGGGCACCATAAACATGGATGCTGTCATCGGCGATGACTTCGGCGCCAGGGCTCACCGAGCCCAGCACCACCAGCGAGGTGCCGGCTGCATAGATCTGCTGACCGGAGCGCACCGGGCCCACGTGGACCTTGCTTGCCTCCACGGGCGCTGGCACCGGAGGAACCGGTGCGGCCTCCACTTGCTTGGGCTCAGACACTGGCGGCGTCGGCTCAGGTTCTGCCTTGCGGCTCTTGCCTGACACCATGACGGCGAGGCCTGCCGCCTTGGCGGCCGTCTTCATCGCCTCGTCCCGCGCCCCCGTGATCCCGACCAGCACGAAGTCTTCCGACTCGACCAGCTCCCTGAGCTGTTCGAAATCGGGGATCGCCTCGAGGCGTTCCACATTGAGGACGAGGGGGGCACAATTAAAAAACTGGGGGGCCTGCGCGACCTTGGCCTCCAGCAGTTGTCGGATCCGGGCCGGATTGCCATCGCTGAGATGCAACACAGAAATAGTGAAGGTGGTCCCTTTCAATTCGTTATCGCGTTCAACCATGAATCTTCCCCGAACCGAGACGGTAATACGTTATTGTTATTCAATTCCTGATGTTATAGTTTGCCACCACCAGAGGCAATAAACCCGTCGGATTATATCAATTTCCATGTTGTGTGCAGTCTATAAAAGTCGCAAAAAAGCCGAGACCTATCTCTTTATTGAACGAAGAGAGGACTTTTCCCGCGTTCCCGAGGTGCTGATGAGTACCTTCGGGCGTCCCGAACTGGTCCTGATGACCAAACTGGACCCGGCCAAGCCCCTGGGGCTGGCCTCCACGGAGCGGGTGATGGCCGCCCTGAAGAGCCAGGGCTTTTATCTGCAGGTGCCACCGCCACCGGAAAACCTGCTGGAGCAGCACAAGGCGCAATTAAAGGACGCACGATGAGGGCGGGGCGGCTGGCACTGCTGTTGTCAGGCGCCCTGTGTTGTCAGGCGCCCTGTCGGGATCGCCGGTGCAGGCCGGCCCCGATTTTGACCAGTACGTGGCGAGCCTCAAAGAGCAGGCGCTGGCGGCGGGCATGTTGCCCGAGACGGTGAGTGCGGCCTTTGCGGATGTCCACCTTGTCGATGCCGCCATCAGGCACGACAAAAATCAGCCGGAATTCAAACTGACCCTGGACACATATATTCCCCGGGCGGTGCCGGAATGGAAAGTCAAGCAAGCCCAAACCTTATATCGCCAGCATTTGCCGCTGCTCACAAAAATAGGCAGGGAATATGGGGTTCAACCCCGCTTTATTGTTGCCTTGTGGGGAATTGAAACCAATTTCGGCAAAATAACCGGCCATTATCCCCTTATCTCTTCTCTCTCGACCCTGGCCTGGGACGGTCGCCGTGAAGCCTTCTTCAAAGGCGAGTTGTTCGATGCCCTGCGCATTCTGGAGCAGGGACATGTGAACCCCGCCAACTTCAAGGGATCCTGGGCGGGGGCCATGGGACAGGTGCAGTTCATGCCCTCGTCATTCCTGCAATACGCGGTGGATCAGGACGGGGACGGCAAGAAGGATCTCTGGGGCAATCTGGCGGATGTATTTGGATCGGCTGCCAATTATCTGAGCCAGAACGGCTGGCGTGAAGACCAGACCTGGGGACGGCGGGTGAGGGTGCCCGAGGCGCTCGATCCGGCGCTGCTGGGGCTTGAGATCCGCAAGCCGCTGTCGGCCTGGCAGGCGCTCGGGGTGCGGCAACTGGACGGCTCCCCTCTGCCTGCGGTCGACATGCAGGCCTCCCTCATCCGCCCCGACGATATTCACGGGCGAAGCTACCTTGCCTATGACAATTACCGGGTACTGCGTCACTGGAATCGCTCCCCCTATTTCGTGGTGGCCGTCGGTACCCTGGCCGATCGCATCGTGAAATAGCTCTCCCCCGTTCTCCTGTCACGGCGAACGGGTGGAGGTGATATGCCCGTCTCTTTTTATCCCTTGTCGGCCTCCCTTTATCCACGAACGCTGCCCTTTAAATCGCGACTAAAAAAAAGCGGGAATATATCCCGCTTTTTTCATGTCATCGCGACTCGGCGTTAGTCGCAGGCAACCTGCATCACCTTGATGGCCAGGCCACCGCGGGAGGTCTCGCGGTACTTGGAGTCCATGTCCTTGCCGGTGATGTACATGGTCTCGATCACCTTGTCCAGCGACACACGCGGCTTGGAGGTGCGACGCAGGGCCATGCGGGAGGCGTTGACCGCCTTCATGGCGGCAATGGCATTGCGCTCGATGCAGGGCACCTGTACCTGGCCGGCCACCGGGTCGCAGGTCAGACCCAGGTTGTGTTCCATGCCGATCTCGGCGGCTTCACAGACATGCTCGGGGCTGCCGCCCATCAGCTCGGTCAGGCCGGCGGCGGCCATGGAGCAGGAGACGCCCACTTCACCCTGGCAGCCCACTTCGGCGCCGGAGATGGACGCGTTCATCTTGTAGAGCATGCCGACGGCGGCAGCGGCCAGATAGAAGCGGGTGTACTCGTCGCGGCCCACCGGCTGGATGAACTTGTCGTAGTAGGCCAGCACCGCGGGGATGATGCCGGCGGCGCCGTTGGTCGGTGCGGTGACGACGCGGCCACCGGCGGCGTTCTCTTCACTCACTGCCAGGGCGAACATGTTGACCCAGTCCACGATGTTCATGGGATCGTTGGAGAGGTTCTCGTTGGTGGTCAGCTGGCGGTAGAGCGGGGCGGCGCGGCGCGGTACGCGCAGCGGGCCGGAGAGGACGCCCTCGGTGCGGCAGCCGCGCTCGATCCCTTCCCGCATGGTGGTCCAGATCTTGCCGAGCTTCTTGTAGATCTCTTCCGGGGTGTTGAAGCACTTCTCGTTTTCCATCATCAGGGCGGAGATGGAGAGACCACTCTGGCTGCAGTGGGCGATGAGCTCGGCGGCACTCTTGAAGGGATAGCTGACGGACATGTCGCCGCTGTCACCCTTGCCAAAGTTCTCTTCGTCGACGATGAAGCCACCGCCGATGGAGTAGTAGGTCTTGCTGTAGACGGCGTCATCTTCGATGAAGGCGGTCAGCCTCATGCCGTTTTCGTGCAGGGGCAGGGCCTCGTCATGGAAGATCATGGCGCCCTTGGGGAAGCTGACGGTGTGGCAGTGCAGGCCGATGGGCAGACGACCGGTCTGCTCCACGCGGGAGATGAATTCGGGGATGGCGTCGATGTCGACGTTCTCCGGCAGGTTGCCCGCCAGACCCATGATAATGGCGGTATCCGTGTGGTGGCCTTTGCCGGTCCAGGAGAGTGAGCCATAGACATCGACCTGGATCCGGGTGATGTCACGGATCTTGCCGCCAGCACGCAGTTCATCCACGAACTGTTTGGCTGCCTTCATGGGGCCGACAGTGTGGGAAGAGGAGGGGCCAACACCGATTTTGAAGATATCAAAAACGCTGATCATGTAACAATTACCTCAGGGTAGAAGGGGGCGCCATGCCCACTCGCAGAAAAGGGATCCATGGGACGGGTCTGTCGTCACAAAGGCCAGGGAACCGGATAACCACAGTGTAACGGTTCAATGCCTAAAAAAAGTTGAAACAGATCTATTTTTGTTGAATTCGTGGCGCGAGTATAAAATTTATTTTGATGGTTATCCATTTTGTTAAGCGCCAGACAAACGTTTTGCAAAAAAATACCCGGCGATGCCGGGTATTCGAGTGCCATATGCGGCTTTATCACAGCGGCTTAACACTCGGTGATGTTGACGGCAAGGCCGCCTCGTGCGGTCTCCTTGTACTTGGTCTTCATGTCGTTGCCGGTTTCCCACATGGTTCTGATCACCTTGTCCAGCGACACCTTGTGCTCGCCGGTGCCGCGCAGGGCGAGGCGGGCGGCATTGATCGCCTTGACTGCGCCCATGGCGTTGCGCTCGATGCAGGGCACCTGCACCAGGCCACCGACGGGATCACAGGTCAGCCCGAGATTGTGCTCCATGCCGATCTCGGCGGCGTTCTCGACGATGGCGGGGCTGGCGCCCAGCAGCTCGGCCAGGGCACCAGCGGCCATGGAGCAGGCCACGCCGACCTCGCCCTGACAGCCGACCTCGGCCCCCGAGAGGGAGGCATTCTTCTTGTAGAGGATGCCGATGGCGGCGGCAGTGAGGAAGTACTGCATCAGCAGCTCGTCATCCACCTTGCGCACGAAGCGATCGTAATAGTGCAACACGGCGGGGATGATGCCGGCGGCGCCGTTGGTCGGCGCCGTCACCACGCGGCCTCCGGCGGCGTTCTCCTCGTTGACGGCCAGCGCAAAGAGGTCCACCCACTCCATCACCATCAGCGGATCCTTGTTGAAATTGGTCTCGCCACAGAGCTGGCGATAGAGGGCGGGAGCCCGGCGCTTGACCTTGAGACCGCCTGGCAGCACCCCCTCGCTCTTGCAGCCACGCTCCACACACCCCTGCATCGCCTGCCAGATCTTGCGAAGCCCGGCCTTGATCTCCGCTTCCGAGCGAAACACCTTCTCGTTGGCCAGCATCAGCCCCGAGATGGAGAGGCCGCTCTCCTGGCACTGGGCCAGCAGTTCGGCGCCGCTCTCGAAGGGATAGGGGATGGGGTGGGCGGCATCGAAGCGGGCCGCCTCTTCCCGGGCGTTGGCGAAGTGACTCTCCTCGATGATGAAACCGCCCCCGATGGAGTAGTAGGTCTGCTCGAACACAAGGGTGTCACCCTCATAGGCGCGCAATGTCATGCCGTTGGAGTGGGCGGGAAGGGTCTTGCGCCGGTTGAAGAGGATGGCGCCGATGCGGGGAAATTCGCTGGGTTGCTCACCGCCCAGGCAGAGGGTCTGGGTCTGCTCTACCTGGGCGAGGAAGGCGGGAATGGCCTCGATGTCCACGGATTCGGGTTCAAATCCGGCCAGTCCCAGGATGATGGCCTTGCCGGTGCCGTGCCCCTTGCCGGTCTGGCCCAGTGAGCCGTAGCACTCGACGACAACGCGTCCGGTACGGGAGAGGAGTGCGTTCGCTTTGAGGGTCTGGATGAAGGCGCAGGCGGCCCGCATCGGTCCCACGGTATGGGAGGAGGAGGGGCCTATCCCGATGGAAAACATGTCGAAGACACTGATCATGACGTACTCCAATTATGGATTTCGTCTAAACATTGTAAATTTTTTGTAGTCGTTGAAAAGGGGGGAGATAGCGGGGTGTGATGGCGGTAGGGAAATGGGCGCGGGAGAGACGCGCCATGGGGGAGCCGCTCGGCATCCCATGGCGCCCGTGATACATCAGTCGAGGAACTCGCACAGATAGGCGGAGGCGATCTTCACTTCCAGCTTGAAGGAGGAGTGACCGGCCACGTCGAAGGATTCCCCCTGCTGGTAGGTGTGCCACTCATCTTCGTCGGCCAGCTGGATGGTGAGGGCGCCCTTGATCACCGTCATGCGCTCCGGGGCGGCGGTATTGAACAGGTACTCGCCCGCTTCCATCACACCAACGGTAGCTTTCTCGCCTTTTTGCTCGAAACCGATGGATTTAACATTTCCGTCAAAATACTCGTTAACTTTCAGCATCTTTTCTTCCCTGTATGCACGTTTGCAGAGCCAACGTAGCACACTGTTTTGGATGTTGTCATGGTAAAAGGAGCAAAAACAGCCGTGTCTCTTTTGAGGTTTTACTTTCTCATAAAGTTATCAATGCATTTCGTTAACGGATTCTAATGTAAAACGGGGCGCAAATATGAGATAAAGCGCACCGCCAGAGCAATGGAGAGGATTTGACGCTCTGGGTGGTCATTTACGCTGTAAAAGTGTGAGTAATTGCTAAATAAAGGAACATTCTGTGTTAACAAAAGGATTAATCAAAAGCATCGGCTTCCAGGTAGTGGTGGCCATGGTGCTGGGCGCGCTGGTCGGGGCGCTCATGGGAGAGCAAGCCACGGTGTTTGCGCCGCTCGGCACCCTGTTTATCCAGCTGATCAAGATGCTGGTGATCCCGCTGGTAGCGGTGGCCATCCTGTCCGGGGCCGCCAACCTGGGGGCCAGTCCCGCTGCTGGCAAGATTGGCGTCACCACGCTCGCCTTCTTCCTCGTCACCTCCGCACTGGCGGTGTTCCTGGCGTTGGTGATGGGTCAGGTGTTCAAACCCGGTGTGGGTGTTGACTTTGGCGCCACCGCGGCCATGTTCTCCGGCGACTACGCCGACAAGGGGGCACTGCCCGATGCAGTGGCCACCCTGCTTGGCATGATCCCGACCAACGTGTTCAGCGCCTTGAACGAGGCCAACATCCTGCAGATCCTGGTGTTCTGCATGTTCCTCGGCATCGCCCTGGCCAAGCAGCCCCGCGAGCGCGCCAAGCCGCTGGTGGACGGGCTCAACACCTTGGTGGACGCCTTCGTCTGGATGATCAACAAGGTGATGCTGATCGCCCCCATCGGCGTCTTCGGCCTGATGGCCGACGCCATCGGCACCTACGGCTTCGACGTGCTGACCCTAGTGCTCAAGCTGTTCGTCGTCTATATCGCCGCCATCCTCATCTTCGGCTTCGTGGTCTATCCGCTGCTGATCGCGTTCTTCTCCAACACGCCGGTACGCAAGTACTTCTCCGCGATGAAGAAACCGCAGATCGTGGCCTTCTCCACCGCCTCTTCCATGGCGACCCTGCCGGTCAACATGGAGACCTGCGAGCGCGATCTGAAGGTGACCAACGCCACCGCGTCCTTCGTGCTGCCGCTGGGCGCCACCATCAACATGAGCGGCAACGCCATCTATTACGGCCTGGTCGCCATCTTCTTCGCCCAGGTCTATAACATCGATCTTTCCATGGGGGCCTGGGCGGCGATCATCGTCACCTCCACCCTGGGTGCCATCGGTCAGGCCGGTGTGCCGGGCCCGAGCTTCCTGGTGGTTGCCGTGCTGCTGGCGGCCGGGATTCCCATCGAGGGTCTGCCGCTGCTGTTCGCGCTGGATCGTCTGTTCGACATGATCCGGACCGCGCTGAACATCACCGGCGATGCGGCCTGTGCCATCATCGTCGATCGCTACAGCCCGGATTACGATCCGAACCGCTGGAGCAAGGAGGCCTGATATCGGTCGTCCACGATGCATGACAAGAGGGAGGCTTCAAGCCTCCCTCTTTCATTTGTGTCTATTTGCTGGCGGTGTTCCCCGCTCGCCTCGCCCGTCTGCGTGCCTCAGGGGGAGAGGTGTGCCAGGGCCTGGCGGCAGCGCTGTTCGGCCGCCTCCAGCTCCAGCAGGACCATCTGGATATCTTCCAGCTGCTGCTGCAGGGTCTCCCGCTTGTCGGCCACCAGCCCCAGCATGGTCTGCAACTGGGAGCGGCTGCTCTTGTCCGCATCGTAGAGGTCGAACAGCTCCCGGATCTCTGCGAGGCTGAAGCCCAGACGCTTGCCACGCAGGGTCAGCTTGAGCCGCACCCTGTCCTGACGGCTGTAGATCCTGTGCTGTCCCTGGCGGGTCGGGTTGAGCAGGCCCTGATCCTCGTAGAAGCGGATGCTGCGGGTGGTCACATCGAACTCGCGAGCCAGTTCGCTGATGCTGAAGGTGCGGGTGTCGTCCCTGGATTTGGTCATGGGGCTGTCTTGGCTGCCATCTGGTTGTCAATGCAGGCTGGCACCTTACCCAAACGTCAACTTCCTCGCAAGTCTTGTTCCCGTCGCGGTCGCGGCATATGTTATCCCGATGTAACAAGGAGAGTGCTATCGATGGATATCGTGATTGTGGCGGCCAAACGTACCCCCATGGGGGCCTTCCAGGGGGCCCTGAGCGCGCTCGGTGCCCCCGAGCTTGGCGCCTGCGCCATCCGCGCCGCGCTGGCGCAGGCCGGGATGACGGGGGGGCAGGTCAATGAGGTCTATATGGGCAACGTGCTGAGCGCAGGGGTCGGCCAGGCGCCAGCCCGTCAGGCGGCGCTCAAGGGTGGGCTGCCGGACAGCGTGCCCTGTACCACCATCAACAAGGTGTGCGGCTCCGGCATGAAGGCGGTGATGCTGGCGGCGGACAGCCTGCGCCTGGGGGAGGCCGAGGTCGTGGTGGCGGGGGGCATGGAGAGCATGAGCCGCGCCCCCTATCTGCTGGACAAGGCGCGCAGCGGTTTTCGCATGGGGCACCAGAGCGTGCTCGATCACATGTTCCTGGACGGCTTGCAGGATGCCTACGAAGGCCATCTGATGGGTCATTACGCCCAGTTGAGTGCTGATCGCAGCGGACTGACCCGGGCCGACATGGATGCCTTTGCCATCGCCTCCCTGGAGCGGGCGTTGACGGCGCAGCGCAGCGGTGCATTTGCCGCGGAACTGGCTCCCGTCATGACCGCTGACCACACCCTGCTGCTGGCCGAGGATGAGCAACCGGGCAAGGCCAGGCCCGACAAGATCCGCGGCCTCAAGCCGGCCTTCAGCAAGCACGGCACCATCACGGCGGCCAATGCCAGTTCCATCTCGGACGGGGCGGCAGCCCTGGTAGTGATGCGGGGCGAGAGCGCTGCCCGGCTCGGATTGCCGGTGCTGGCCAGGGTAGTGGGTTACCAGAGTCACGCCGCCTTGCCGGCGGAGTTTACCAGTGCCCCCGTCGGCGCCATCGACAAGTTGCTGGCACGGGTGGGCTGGTCGGTGGAGGAGGTGGACCTGTTCGAGGTGAACGAGGCATTCGCCATGGTGAGCATGCTGGCGATGGCCGGGTGCGGCATCCCCCATCACAAGTTGAACGTGAACGGCGGGGCCTGTGCGCTGGGGCACCCTCTTGGCGCCAGTGGCGCCCGCATCCTGGTGACCCTGATCCATGCCCTGCGTGCCCGCGGGCTCAGACGAGGGGTGGCGAGCCTGTGCATCGGGGGAGGGGAGGCAACGGCCATCGCCATCGAGGCAGGCTGAATGCGTGGGTGAGATTGCTGCGGGTTGATGAAATGACAACGTCCCTTCAAGAGGGACGTTGTCATTTCTGGCGGGAGTGGACCGGTTGCGCTTCCATGGCCTGAAGCTGCTGGTTGACCCAGGCGGTGGCGCTCAGATAGAGGTGGCTGACTTTCTCTTCGTTGAGGCCGAGCCGGACGGTGTTGGCGGCGACCCGCTGCCAGTCGGCTTTCTCGAAATCTTCACAGAACGCGAGGTAGAACCCGAGCTTGCCCTTGCGGGTGAGCAGGGCGGCACGAATGTCATCGGTCAGGGGAATGGAGCCGAGCAGCTGATCCAGCGGTTCTCCCATGAGCACGTCCAGCAGGGAGAAGAGGCCGGTGACAAAGGCTTGCTGTGCCTGCTCTGCGGGCGCATGGGTCTGGGCCAGCAGTTCGCAGAACCGGGCTCTGATGAGGGACATCTGGTGGAGTTCGGCGCTCTTTTCACTTCCCGCACTGGTGGCGGCGATCAGGGCGACGAAGCGCTTGAGCTGGGCGTGCCCCAGGGAGCTTGCGGCCTGGCGAAACGAGGCGATGGGTTGTGGGAAGCGCTTGAGGTGGTTGATGTAGCGCAGCAGCTTGAGAGAGAGGGTGAAATCCTGATTGAGCAGTTGCTCAATCTTGTCCAGATCCGGTTCGGTCTGATTGACCACCTCGAGCAGCTGCATCACCACTAGTTGGGCCGGCGGTATGGTGGGCTGTTGCACCATCTGGGGGCGGCTGAAGAAAAATCCCTGGAACAGGGTGACGCCGAGCTGCTTCATCCGCTCGAACTCGGCCTGATCCTCGACTTTCTCGGCCAGATAGGTGAGGGGCAGGTGGCGATGATTCGCCATGAAGTGCTCGATGCAGGGTTGCGGCGTGCTGCGCAGGTCGAACTTGATGATATGGATGTAGGGGAGGAACCTGTCCCAGTCTGAGACCATGGTGAAGTCATCCAGCGCCAACCGATAGCCCAGCCCATAGAGCTGGATCACTTTCTCCAGCAGCGCATCGTCGGGCTCGGCATCCTCCAGGATCTCGATCACCACCTTGTCACGGGGGAGGCACTCGGCCAATCCGTCCAGCAACAGGGAGTGGGGGAAATTGATGTAGCAGGGGTGATCTCCGATGAGCTGATCGATGTTCTGCTGCAAGAACTGCTCGGCAACCAGCCTGGAAGTGGCCTGCTGTGCGGAGACGGAGGGAAATACATTGTCCAGGCTGTCGCGAAACAGCAGCTCATAGGCTTGGGTGTTCAACTCCCGATCCAGAATGGGCTGCCTTGCTACATAGGAATACATGCATCTCTCCACCATGGTTACAGGCTTGATTCTATGGTGAAGCGGATCACTATGCCAGTGCCGACCGGTCGGGAAGGTCAACAACTGGCATACTATTTGTCAGGAAACCCGGGGTGTCAGAACAGGTAGTTGAGCTGCAGGCCGGCGAGCCAGGCATCCCCTTCCGAGGTGCCATTGAAAGTGGAGGTGGTCTGGGGGATGCCGGGCCTGAGCTGCATGGTTTCGCTCACGTCCACCTTCTTGCCGTCGATCAGGGTCAGCCCCAGATCCAGCGAGAGGTGACGGTCAATCTGGTAGCCCACGCCAGCGCTGTACCAGACCCGATCCGAGTCGGGGATGGAGATGGTGCGGCGATCCGCCGGGACCGGGCTGCGGTCGTAGGCGATACCGGAGCGCAGTTGCCACTGGGGGGCCAGCTGGTAGGTCATCCCCAGGGCATAGCGCCAACTGTCTTCCCAGTGCTCCTCCTTGATGTGCATGGTGCCGTGGTGGTCGAGCTCGGATTCGAGCTGCACGAACTTGCTCCAGTTGGTCCAGTTGATGCTCGAATGCAGCGCCAGGGCCGGGGTGAGCTGATGGAACAGAGCCAGCTCGGCGGTGGCGGGCAGGGGCAGATCCAGGCTGCCGGTATCGGTGAAGGGCTGGCCCCTTTGATCGATGCCGATGGCGTCACCGGAGAGGGTCAGGGTCACGTCGTGGCGATAGGAGAGACCGACGCGGGTTGCCTGCGACAACTCAAGCAGGGTGCCCAGGTTCCAGCCCATGGCCCAGCCATCCCCTTTCAGGTGCTTGGCTATCTGGTTGTTGGAGGGGAAAGTGCCGCCCACTTCCCCTTCCCCCTGAATGGCGGAGAGACCGGCCCCGACGGACCAGATGCGGTTGATGCGATAGGCCAGGGAGGCCCCCAGATCCACTGTCTTGATGTCGGAGACGTTGCCGAAGTGACCGGCGTTGTAGTTGTCCGGCATCTTGACCCCGAGTCCGTAATAGGAGGTGGCGGCAAGTCCGAGGCGCCATTGCTCGCTGAGGGGCACGATGAGATAGGCGTTGGGCACCCAGGCGTCACCCGCAATGTCGTGGGCTCCGGCATCCAGACTGACCGGCCCCAGGGTGGTAGGCACCCGGGTGGTGCCCTCGATGTTGACGTCGGGGTGCACGTGGATGACGCCGCCGGAGAAGGCCAGGGTATCGAACCGGGTCATGGCGGCGGCGTTGCGGGAGAGCACGCTGGCATTGTCGGCGATGGCGGCTTCACCCGCGAAGGCACGCCCCATGCCGGTGGCGGATTGCTCCGCGAGCTGGAAGCCGGCAGCCTGTACCTGGCTCGACAGCAGCAAGAGGGCTATGAGGGAGGGGTTGAACGTCGGATGCATGGTCTTTCCTCGGGATGAACTGGGTGTTCATTCTGTTATTCGGTTGGGGCCGGGATTTTATATGGTATGACCAGCAAGGCAACGGGGAGAGGGGAACGTGCGGCAAAACGGGATTAAATGCTGAAAGAAATACCCATAACAGTTTGATAAAAAAAGAAAAGAGTACAGTTGTTTACTACAGCTGTGCGCTCAATTGGCGAAATTGGATAAAAAAAGAGCGCCCTGGGACGCTCTCGATGATGACATGAAAATCAGAATTTCATGTTGAACTGGGCGGAAGCCAGCAGGGCGTTGCCGTGGGAGGTGCCCTTCCAGCGCAGCGCATCGCTGTGGTTGCGCAGGCCTTCGTTCACGTCCACTTCCTTACCGTCCAGATAGGCCATGCCGAAGTCGAGGCTCATGTCCGGATTGATGTGGTAGGTGGCACCGGCGCTGTACCAGATACGGTCGGAGTCAGGAATGCTCAGGCTGCGGTATTCCGGCTCGATGGGGCTGTTGTCGTAGGCGAAGCCGATACGGGCTTCCCAGGACGGGTTGACGTACCAGGTACCGCCCAGGGCGTAACGGGCTGAGTCCTTGAACTTCTCGTCTTTTTGCAGGCACACGCCGCCGGCGCAGTTGCTGCTGGTGGCCTTGAGCTCCTGGAAGGCGCTCCAGTCGGTCCAGTTCACGGAGTAGTGGACAGCGAATTGCTGGTTCAGGCGGTGGTAGCCTGCGAACTCGGCCTGGGCCGGCAGATCCAGCTTCAGGTTGCCATCGACGACGCGGTTGCCGGAGGTGGCACCCTGGAAGTCGCCGTCAAAGCTCAAGTCCACCTGGGAGCGGTAGGTCAGGGCGAGACGGTTGTTGTCGTTGATCTCGTACAGGGTGCCGACGTTCCAGCCAAAGCCCCAGGTGTCGCCCTTCAGGTGAGCCAGACGGGTATCGGAGTTGGCGCCCGGAATGGCGGCGGAAAGCGCACCGGCATAACGGTTCAGCTCGGCGGCGGCGTAGACGGCATTGATGCCGGCACCGACGCTGAAGCTGGAGTTGATGCGATAGGCGATGTTGGGGTTGATGTTGAAGGTCAGCAGCTCGGTGTCACCGGCGCCGGCACCGGCCGCGAAGGTCTTGGAATATTCGGTGGAAAGGCCGTAGTTGGAGAAGAGGCCGATCCCCCAGGCCCACTGATCATTCAGGGGCTGGATGAAGTAGGTGGCCGGCACGAAGGCATCGGGGGCGATGTCGCTTTCGCTGGACGGAGCCAGCTTGGTGGGGCCGGCATAGATGTCGCCAGCCACATCCACGTCGGGCTTGATATAGGTGCCGGATACAGACAGTGCCATCTTGTCGAAGGTGGTCATGGCCGCCGGGTTGCGGGACAGCACGGCCGCGTTGTCGGCGATGGCTGCTTCACCTGCGAAGGCGCGACCCAGACCGGAGGCCGAGTGCTCGTTCAGCTGGAACGCGGCGGCGAAGGTCTGGGTGCTGGCCAGGGTCACGGCCGCAGCGATCAGGCTTTTCTTGAAAAAGGCAGTTGTCATAGTGTTCTCTCTTTGTAAGCAGATTTTCTGTCGACATCGCGGCTCTTTGGCGGCTATTGACGACATGATCTGTTGTTATGTCAGCTTCTTCCCATTCATTGCTGGCGTGATTCTATGGATCTGGTAGGAGGTAAGAAATCAGACCAGTGACAGCAGAATACATAAAAGTTTCTATTGTGTTAATCATTTGTTTTAACTTGCCGTTTTATTAGGCTGATTTATCTATTATTGGATAAATAAAGCACAAATGGTGCCGTTTGCGTCATTTAAAATAAATGGTAGAAATGTGACTTCGCGCGGGCAATGGGCGGGAACATGCGGGGATGTGGGGATGAACAGGCAGACAATGAGGATGTCTGCCTGTGATGTGGCTGAGGCGGAGGACGAGTCAGCCTGGGTCAAGGTCTGTTAAATGGACCAGTGCAGGCGTGACTCAAGCTGGCGGGCAACCGGGGCGAGGGGCTCCTGCATGTCTCCGATGAGCACCATGTTGGCCCCCTTGAGCGGCAGAATCTCCCCCTTGAGGGTCCCGTCTGCAAAATCGGACTGGATCGTCAGTGGCAGGTGCTTGGGGACGAGGAACAGGGTGACCGGTCCCATCTTGCCCTGCAGCACCATGTGCAGGGCCGGTCCCTGGTAGAAGGCGCAGTGGTTGACATAGGTTACCTTCATGCCCGGCATCTCGCTCAGGGTGGCGCCATATTTCTCCATTTTCGCGTTGATGGTGTGCAGGCTGACCCGCTCATCCACCGCATGAATGAAGGGCTCTTCCCCATAAACGTGGGACATGGCGACCTGAGCCAGCGACAGGGTGTCCGGTGCCACAGGCCAGCTGATCCAGCGGGTGCTCATGCCGAGCAGGAAGGCGACCGAGGCCGCGATGGCCAGAGCGCGCCATGGCGTGCGTGCAGGAGTGACGGGCAGCGGGACCACCTGCTCCTCTTCGGCTGCCATCGCCTGCCTGAGCAGGATCCGCTCCGCAAGACCGGCTGGTACGTCCACTTCCAGAGTGCTGCGCACCTGGCGCTCGAGCTGCTGCATCTCGTCCAGATGCTTGCGATTGGCCGGTGACGCCTCGGCGGCTTTCAAGAAGGCGGGATCCCTGTCCGAGGGGTGAGTGATGGCCCGGCGGCGAAATTCAAGCTCATCCATTGGTGTGTCCTCTCTGTTGTTTCGCAGACTCCATGGCCTCTTTTATCTGGTTGCGGGCGCGAAACAGCCTTGTCATGACGGTGTTCTTGTTCAGGCCGAGTTGCTCGGCGATCTCCTCCCCGCTGAATCCCCCCAGAACCTGCAGCAGCAGCGGCTCCTGATACTCGGCAGGCAGGCGCGCGATGTGACGCCTGAGCCATTCGTGCTCCATCTCCTGCTCGCTTGGCAGGACACCCTGATCCCGTAGGGGGTGCTCGTCGAGGTCGACGAGATCGAACTGCTTTCGCTCAAAGCGGCGGGCATTCTCCCGCCGCAATATGGTGATGAGCCACGCCTTGGCAGCCTTGTCGTCCAGCAGGGTATCTATCGCCTTCCAGGCGCGCAGGAAAGTCTCCTGCACCAGATCCTCGGCGATTTGCGGATCCCGGCACAGCCAGTAGGCGTAGCGGTAGATGTCCCCGTGCAGGGCGTGCACCAGGGCTTCGTACTTGGTTTGTTTGTCAGCCATCTCCCCATAGACCGGAGAAGTGCAGGGATCCTTTCCCGTGTCGGCCCTTTTTCTTCTGAAAAAACCTAACGCCATAAAGGGGTGTCCTGTTTCATGAGGGGCGCATCATGCACGCATCCACGCCAGTATTCGAAGACCATAGGCTATCGCAAAGCTCTCCCAGGTGCACAACTCCCTGGCGAGCGCCTGTCTGGGCAGGTGTTCGCCAGGGACTCGCTTGGGGGAAAAACAGGCCCGATCCAGGTCGTCCAGCAGCGCCCCCATGGCGGGGTCGCGGTGACAGGGCAGCCTGGCCAGATGAAGACAGGGGGGGGCCCAGCGCAGGACGGCCCAGGTCAGCAGGGTTTCCCTGGCCTCGTCAGGAGAGCCCGTGGCGAGGGCCCGTTGCAGGCGATAGAAGGCGCGCCAGCGCGGCCAGCGGCGCATGAATGCCCGCAGCAGGATGGCCAGGAGCACCCAATAGAGATACTGGACCCCTGGTGCGGGGGAGGCGGGAGTGGCGCTCTCCCTTGCCGTGAACACCAGAGAATGTGCGGGCAGGCGCGCCTCCTCGATGCGGCCGCTCTGGGTGTTGAACCAGCGCAGGGTCTGGGGGGGCAGCACATAGCGCCCCGCCTCGTCGGCGGTCAGGGCCTGGCGCCACTGGCGCTCGAAGCGAAGCGCCCCCTCGGCCACGAATCGCTCCTGTTGCTGCTCGCCGTCCGGCTTCATGGAGAGGCCGGCGGGCAGGGGCGGGGCCGGCAAGGGGGGCTGGCGGTTGCCATCCCCCCCTTCCATTACCAGGGTGAGGGTGCGGATCACCGGCTCACCCACCCTGGCCTGGGCCGGGCTGAACTGCTGGCGCAGCACCAGGCTGCTCGCCACCGGCTCCAGGGGGGCCTTGTCCACCTTGATGAAGAGGGTCGCCGCCCTGACGGACAGCAGATCCCCCGCGTTGCCCGGCGCGGTCGCACCGGCCGCGTCCTGGGGCGGCAACCGCCCCTGAAAGCGGGGGGATTCGACGGGATGGAGTCCGGGCCCTTTGGCCTGCAGCAGCCATTTTCGCGTGAGACGCCCGGGCAGGCCGGGGCTGGCGGGAGAGTCCCAGCGATCCTCGCCGAGGCGGCGAATGGTAAAGGCCGGGGTGATGGGCTCGCCGAGGTTGGGGGCCTCCAGGTTGGCTGGCAGCCAGAGGGTCAGCTCATAGATGAAGGGCTGGCCGGGGTAGAGATTCCCCTCATGGAGCACCCGGGCCTGCAGCTCGACCGGAGAGAATACCGGGTCTTGTGTCGGCATCAGGGTGTCGTCCAGGGAACGTGTCGGTACCGCCAGGGAGGGGGTGAGATCGGCGCCAAGGGGCAGGGAGGGCACCTGGCGCGGGCTGGTATCGAGCAGGTGCAGGGGGATCTGCCAGCGGGTCAGGCTGCGGCTCTGGGCACTGACCCGCTGGATGCTGACCCGCCCGACCGCAAACTGGCGCAGCAGCGGTTGCAGGTTGAGATCCTCATCGCGGTGCAGCCCGTCGGCCTCGATGACGAGCAGCCAGTCGCGCTCGCTCGCCCCCGGCAACAGCTCGGCCTCGACAGGGACGGCCTGCACCCGCATGGCGCACAGGGCGAGCAGCAGCCAGCAGCCGATCCGGGGGGAGAGCAAGCGCAGCACGAGGATCACCAGGGCTCCTCCACCTTGATCAGGGGGCGGCGCAGGGCCTCCTTGCGAAGACGCTGCTCCAGCAGCAGCACGGGGGGCGCCGGGGGGCGGGGAGCCTCTGAGGCGCGGGCGGGGTCGGGAGTGTCGGCCTGCTCCGGGGTATTTGCCGAGGGCGTTGTCTGCGGCGGGTTGGCCCGCAGCAGGGCCAGATTGTGCAAGGCATCCCTGTGCCCAGGTTCAAGGCGAAGGGCGCTCAGATAGGCCTGCTCCGCGGCGGCAAGATCCCCGAGCCAGACCAGGGCATTGCCCCTGTTGTAGTGGGCGGTGGCGCTGTTTGCCCTGCCATAGGCGGCGACGGCCCTGGCGTAATCCCCGGATCTATACCAGGCGTTGCCTTGCCAGACCGGATCCTGGAAGGCGTTGGCCGCTTCCCGATAGTGTCCCTGGCGATAAGCCTGCCAGCCTGCTTCATCTTGTCGGGAGGCCGCCTGCAGGGAAGGGGGCGCGAAGCCAATGACGAGGATCACCAGCAGCCAGTGGGCGCCGATCCGCGCCAGCAGCGCCAGGGGGAGCAAGGGGATGAGCAGCCAGGGGCCGAGATCCCGGGATTGCCCCTGCGTCAGGGCCTGGCCCATGGGCAGGGGGGCAAAGCGGGGCAGGCCGGAATCGAGCCAGGCCAGCCTGCCTCCGGTACTGGCGGCAAGGGCGGTCATGGCCTCCTCGTCGGGCGCCGGCAAGGTGTGGCCGATCGGGCTGCCGAGCTGCCAGCGCTCTGCAGCCACGCCGGGCAGCCGGGTCTCCTTGCCCCCGCTGGCCAGCAGGATGTCGAGCCGCGGGGCTGAGCCTGCCTTGCAGAACAGGTCGTTGAGGCAGGGCAAGAGGGCGGCGATGCGATCGCGCGCTGTCCCGGAGAGGCCGTCGGTCACGAGCAGCAGACGGGCGGACTGGCCCGGCGGGATCAGGGTGAGGGCCAGGGCAACGGCGCGCTCGGGGGCGCTGCCTTGGACAGGCATGATGGCCGGGCGCAGGTCCGGCAGCAGCAGGGCGATGGCCTGATGATCCCGGGTGGGAGGCATGGCGAGGTAGGCATCCCCGGCAAACAGGATGAGGGCGATGGGATGGGCCGCGTCCTGCCGCGCTATGTCGGCCAGCATCTCCTGCAATCCCAGTCTCACCCGGGTTGCCCGGTCCGGCGCCAGATCCTGTGCCAGCATGGAGTCGGAGAGATCCAGCAGCCAGATATCAAGGGCCGGGCTCGGCATGGGGAGACTCTGCTGGCGCAGGGCGGGGCCCGAGAGCGCCAGGATCACCGGCAGACAGGCAAGCCAGCGCCAGGGGATGGCCCGATAGCGGCTCGGCAGCAGATAGGCCTGCATGGCCGGGGAGAGCAAGCCGGGATCGCGGCGGCGGCGCCACCCCTGCCACAGCCAGGGGAGCAGGGCCAGCAACCAGAGGGGGCGCAGCAAGATCAGCTCCATGGTGCCACCATCATGGCCTGCCTATTCATGGGATGGCCTGTGTGACAGCGGGCTGCGCCAGCGGGCTGGCCAGCAGAGCAGCAGCCAGGCCAGGGCCAGTGGCCAGGGGTAGAGCTCCTGGTGGGGCCGGGAGAGGGTCTGGGGCCGGGCGAGGGGCTCCAGGGTGTCGATGGCCTGGTTGATGGCGGCGAGATCGCCCCGGTTGCGGGCGCGAAAATAGCGGCCTCCTCCCAGTGTCGCCAGCTGCTGCAACAGGGCTTCATCCAGTTCGGCACTGGGATCGGCGTCCCCTGCGGGCGCGGCGAAGGTGTCGGGGTCGGCGCCCACCCCCAGGGTATAGAGACGGATGCCGGCTTTGGCGGCGAGCCTGGCCTCGGTCAGGGGATCCGCATTGCCCGAGGTATTGCGCCCGTCCGTCACCAGCAGCAGAGCGGTGGGGCGGGTGGGGTCGGCGTGCTGGCGTGCCAGCAGGATGGCTTCCCCCAGGGCCGTGGTGCGCCCCACCAGATCGAAGTCGAGTTCCCTGGCCAGGGTGAGCAGAGCCCCGGTCTCCTGGGTGAGGGGGGAGAGCAGATAGGCGTGATCGGCAAAGACGACGAGGGCGATGCGATCCCCCGGGCGGGAGGCGACAAGGTTGCTTATCTGCTGGCGCACCGCGGCAAGCCTGTCCGTTTGCTCTCCGTCATCCAGCATGTCCTGGGTGCGCATGCTGTCGGAGAGATCCACCGCCAGGATGAGGTCCCGGCTGCTCTGGTAGTGAATGATCGGGGGCTCCTGCCACTGGGGGCGGCACAGGGCCAGTACCAGGGCGCACCAGCAGAGCATCATGCGCCACAAGGGCTGCCCCGCCTGGGGCTGGAGCAGGGGAAAACCTCCGTGAACGAGCCGGTTTCCTCCCTTGCGCCCCTTCATGGGAGGCAGGCCGAAGCGCACCAGTAGCGGCAGGGCGAGGGCGAGGGAAAACCAGGGCCAGGCGAGGATCATCGCGTACCCTCCGGGGGAGGTGCCCCCCGCTTGCTTGCCGGGAATCGCGGCGCACTGACGCAGCGTCGCCCCCAGGCGAGATAGGCGAGACGCAATCTTTTGCGCTGCGCCTCATCGGGCACGCTGCCCCCATAGAGCCAGAGTGGCCACTGGGCGGCAAACCGGGAAAAATCGCTCCCCCCCTTGCTGTCCAGCCAGGCGAGCCAGGCCTCCCCTTGCAGGGGGGCCGCCTCGGGCCAGCGGGCCATGGCCGCTTCTCGCAGGGCATCCTGCAGCCTGGGGACGAGATCGTCTGCCTGCCAGTCTATCCGGTGCGCCCAGCGGCGCTGGCGCAACAGGGTGAGGGCCGTCGTGGCGATCAGGCAAGCGGCGATCGCCGCGATCAGCAGCCCCCCGAGGGCCATCAGGCGAGGATCCTGTGCAGGCTCGAGAGCGGGGCCTTGGTGGATGTCACGCAGCTCGGCACGGATGGCTTGCAAGGACTCGCTGGACGAGGGCTGGCGATATGCATCCGGTGCGGGCACGCCCTGCTCCCCCCTCAAAACAGACGGCATCCGCCCTCCTGCCACTGGCGTTGCAGGGTGGCGCCGTTGTCGAGGCGATAGAGGCGCGTCACCAGGGGCAGCAACTGCTGGCGACAGGCCTCGGCCTGTTCGTCGGCCGCCCTCTGATAGCGGGCGCGAAAGCGGGGATCTTCTCCCGCGAGCCAACCGCTGTGTCTGCCTGCCTGCACTGCCAGCTGCCCCTGCTCGGGCAGGGCGGCTTCCAGGGGATCGCGGATTTGCCAGTAGTGGATATCGTGGCGCGGGCGAAGGCGTTGCAACTGCTGGCAGAGGGCCTTGTCCGGTGCCTGGTGATGGCTTATCAGGGTCAATCTGGCCCCGTGGGGCAGGGTGAGTCGTGCCAGGGTCTGGGCCAGCGTCCAGGGCGGGGGGGCGCGATCCAGCCCAGCCTCGTAATGGCGGCAGAGCGCTTCCAGCAGAGGCATGAGAGAGCCGCGCTGGTGCTCTGTGTGGGGGACTGCGCCTTGGCAGATCAAGGTATTGGCCTGTTTCTCCCCCTGCCAGAGCAGGGCGGCGGCCAGCTCGCAGCCAAGGCGGGCCTTGAGCTGGGCGCGGGAGCCAAAGTACATGGCGGGTGAGAGATCCAGCAGCAACCAGTGGGCCTGATCCTGCTCTTCCCCGTAGAGGCGGGTGTGGGGGCGGCCGAGGCGGGCGGTGACCCGCCAGTCGATGTGGCGTACCTCGTCACCGGCCTGATAGAGGCGAAGCTCCCTGAAATGGAGCCCGGGTTGGCGCCCGATACGCCCCTGGGCCGCCTGATGAATGCGGGCACGCTCGCCCTGGCGGGTCCAGAGGCGCACCGCCAGCAGCCGCTCGAGGGGGAGGGCGATGTCGGGGTGATCCCGGGGCTCGGCGACGGGGGTCATGGCGACAGGGCTGCCTGTGGGGGTCGGCTCAGGGGCATGGGATGGCATTCAGCAGCAGGGTGATGAGCGCCTCGCTATCGAGGTTGTCCGCCAGCGCCTGATAACTCGGGATGAGGCGGTGGCGCAGCACGGCAGGCGCCAGTTGCTGGATGTCTTCGGGCAGCACGAAGTCGCGCCCGACGAGCCAGGCCCGGGCCCGTGCGGCTCTTGCGAGGCCGATGCTGGCTCTGGGACTGGCCCCCACCGCGACCAGGGGGTCTAGCTCGGGGCACAGGCCGCTGCCGGGGCGGGTAGCGCACACCAGCTGCACCAGATAGTGCTCGAGGCGCCCCTGCATCTGTACCCCTTGAACGGCGGTGCGGGCTTCCAGCAGGTCGGACTGGCTGAGGGTGACCGGCGGCGTTGGCAGGGCGTCGCCGCGGGCGTTGAGCTGGAGGATGGCCAGCTCCATGGCGGGGCTGGGGTAATCCACCAGCAGCTTGAGCAAGAAGCGATCGAGCTGGGCCTCCGGCAGGGGATAGGTCCCTTCCTGCTCGATGGGGTTCTGGGTGGCGGCAACCATGAAGAGGGAGGGCAGGCGCCAGCTCTTCTTGCCCACGGTGATCTGGTGCTCGGCCATGGCCTCCAAGAGGGCGGATTGCACCTTGGCCGGCGACCGGTTGATCTCGTCCGCCAGCACCAGGTGATTGAACAGGGGGCCGGGTTGAAACACGAAACTCGCATCCTGGGGATGGAAGACCTCGCTGCCGGTGAGATCGGCAGGGAGCAGATCCGGGGTGAACTGGATACGGGCAAAGCGCCCCTCCACGGCACCGGCCAGCGCCTTGACCGCCCGGGTCTTGGCAAGACCGGGGGCCCCCTCGATCAGCACATGTCCTTCACATAACAGGGCGATCAGCAGCCCCTCGATGAGGGGGCCCTGTCCCAGGATCTGGCTGCCCAGATAGTCTCCAAGTGCTCTGAACTCGGCCGCTGCCATGCGATAAACCCGTTGTTTTTATGGAAGTTGATCTTTTTATACCCCAGTTGGCTCACAAGGGCGAGGGAGGGTGGCAAGATGGGGACAATTTAGTTTCAATCAGCCGTATGAAAGTTGTGATTGGATTGTTAAGATGTGGCGCAATGAGGTCAGACCTCTGCCTTTTTAACCCAAGGAGCCAGGATGAAACAGCCATTGAAACTGACGACTCGCCAGGGCGAACGGATAGCCGTCGTGGCGGGTCTGCGCACCCCCTTTGCCAAGCAGGCCACCGCTTTTCACGGCGTGCCTGCGGTGGATCTGGGCAAACTGGTGGTGAGCGAGATGCTCGCCCGCACCGATCTCGACCCCAAGCTCATCGACCAGCTGGTGTTCGGCCAGGTGGTGCAGATGCCGGAAGCGCCAAACATCGCCCGGGAGATCGTGCTTGGCACTGGCATGAGCGTCAGCACCGATGCCTATAGCGTGTCGCGCGCCTGCGCCACCAGTTTCCAGGCGGTGGCCAATGTCACCGAATCCATCATGGCCGGCACGGTGGACATCGCCATCGCCGGCGGTGCCGACTCCTCTTCCGTGCTGCCCATCGGGGTCAGCAAGTCTCTGGCCCGCGCCCTGGTGGATCTCAACAAGGCGCGCAACCTCCAGCAGCGTTTCAATATTCTGCGCCGTCTGCGCCTGAAGGACCTGCTGCCGGTGCCCCCGGCCGTGGCCGAGTACTCCACCGGTCTCTCCATGGGGCAGACCGCCGAGCAGATGGCCAAGACCCACCAGATCAGCCGCGAGGCGCAAGATGCGCTGGCCCACCGCTCCCACACCCTGGCGGCCGAAGCCTGGGCCCAGGGCAAATTGAGTGGCGAGGTGTTCACCGCCCACGTGCCCCCCTACAAGTCGCCGCTGGAACGGGACAACAACATCCGCGAAAGCTCCGATCTGGCGAGTTACGCCAAGCTCAAACCGGTGTTTGACCGGGCTCACGGCTCGGTGACCGCCGCCAACGCCACCCCGCTCACCGACGGCGCCGCCGCCGTGCTGATGATGCGTGAAGGGCGGGCCCGCGAGCTGGGTCTGGAACCGCTGGGTTACATCCGCAGCTTCGCGTTTTCCGCCATCGATGTCTGGCAGGACATGCTGATGGGCCCCTCCTATGCCACGCCGCTGGCGCTGGACCGTGCCGGCATCACCCTTGGGGATCTCACCCTCATCGACATGCACGAAGCTTTTGCTGCCCAGACGCTCGCCAACCTCAAGATGTTTGCAAGCGCCGAATTTGCCCGTGACAAGCTGGGCCGGGATCAGGCCATCGGCGAGGTGGACATGGAGAAGTTCAACGTGCTCGGCGGCTCGCTGGCCTTTGGTCACCCCTTTGCCGCCACCGGGGCGCGCATGATCACCCAGACCCTGCATGAACTGCGGCGCCGGGGTGGGGGATTGGGGCTCAACACCGCCTGTGCGGCGGGTGGGCTGGGTGTGGCCATGGTGCTGGAGGTGGAATGATGAGTGCCAAGACTTTTTCTCTGGATATTCGCAAAGACGGCATCGGCATCCTCACCATGGATGTGCCCGGTGAGAGCATGAACACCCTGAAGGCCTCCTTTGCGGACGAGATCCGCACTCTGCTGGCCGAGGTAAAGGGGAACGGGGATCTGATCGGTCTGGTGATCGTCTCGGGCAAGAAGGACTCCTTCGTTGCCGGGGCCGACATCGCCATGCTGGCGGCCTGCACCAGCGCCCAGGATGCCGAAGCGCTGTCCCGGGCCGGACAGGACGTGTTCGCCGAGATCGAAACCCTGGGGATCCCGGTGATCGCCGCCATTCACGGCCCCTGCCTTGGCGGCGGGCTGGAGCTGGCGCTCGCCTGTCATGGCCGGGTGGTGACCGATCACGGTAAAACCGTGCTGGGCCTGCCGGAAGTGCAGCTCGGCCTGCTGCCGGGCTCCGGCGGTACCCAGCGCCTGCCGCGCCTCATCGGGGTGGCCAAGGCACTGGATCTGATGCTGACCGGCAAGCAGGTGCGGGCCAAACAGGCCAGGAAGCTCGGGCTGGTGGATGACATGGTGCCCCCGTCCATTTTGCTGGAAGCTGCCATCAAGCTTGCCAAGAAGGGCAAGCCGCGCCACCACCTGAAACGGGATCTGCAGGGCAAGGTGCTGGAGACCAACAAATTTGGTCGCAAGGTGCTGTTCGATCAGGCCCGCAAGGGGGTCAAGGCCAAGACCCGGGGCAACTACCCGGCGCCGGAGCGCATCATCGAGGTGGTGCGCATCGGCGTGGAGGAGGGGATGCAGGCCGGCCTGCTGGCCGAAGCCCGCCACTTCGGCGAGCTGGTGATGACGCCGGAATCTGCCGCCCTGCGCTCCCTCTTCTTCGCCACCACGGAGATGAAGAAAGAGGTGAGCTATCAGGGGGCCGAGCCGCGCAAGGTGGGTCATGCCGCCGTGCTGGGGGGCGGCCTGATGGGGGGGGGTATTGCCTTCGTCACCGCCACCAAGGCGGGGGTACCGGTGCGGATCAAGGATGTGGCGAGCGCCGGCATCGGCAATGCCATGCGTTACAGCTACGACCTCCTCGCCAGGAAACTCAAGCGTCGCCAACTGCTGCGCAGCGAGCTGGAGAAACAGATGAGCCTGCTCACCGGCACCCTGGACTATTCCGGTTTCCACCGGGTGGACATGGTGGTGGAAGCGGTGTTCGAGGACATCAACCTCAAGCACCAGATGGTGCAGGACGTGGAGCGCGAGTGCGGGGAGCACACCGTGTTTGCTTCCAACACCTCCTCCCTGCCCATCCACCAGATCGCCTCGGCGGCGACGCATCCGGAGCGGGTGGTGGGGCTGCACTACTTCAGCCCGGTGGACAAGATGCCGCTGGCCGAGATCATTCCCCACGCCGGCACCAGTGCCGAGACGGTGGCCACCACCCTGGCCTTCGCCCGGGCCCAGGGCAAGACCCCCATCGTGGTGAAGGACGAGGCGGGCTTCTACGTCAACCGCATCCTGGCGCCCTACATGAACGAGGCGGCGCGCCTGGTGCTGGAAGGGGAGCCGGTGGAGGTACTGGACGGCGCTCTGCTCGACTTCGGTTTCCCGGTCGGCCCCATCACCCTGCTGGACGAGGTGGGGATCGACGTGGGAGCCAAGATCTCCCCCATCCTCGAAAAAGAGCTGGGTGGCGAGCAGTTCCAGGCGCCCAAGGCCTTTGACAAGCTGCTGGAGGACGATCGCAAGGGGCGCAAGAACGGCAAGGGCTTCTATCTCTATGGCAAGGCGGCCCCGCGCAACAAGCTCACCGGCAAGGAGGGCAAGAAGACGGTGGACGCGAGCGTCTACGACGTGCTGGGCGTCAAGCCCCAGGCCAAGCTTGCCAGGCAGGAGATCGCCGAGCGCTGCGTGCTGCTGATGCTCAACGAAGCAGCCATGGCCCTGGATGGCGGCGTGGTGGCCTCGGCCCGGGACGGCGACATCGGCGCCATCTTCGGCATCGGCTTCCCTCCCTTCCTGGGCGGTCCGTTCCGCTACATGGACAGCCTCGGCATCGACTATCTGGTGGGGCGTCTTGAGCACCATCAGAAGCGCTTTGGCGACCGCTTCGCCCCCTGTGCGCGACTGAAAGCGATGGCGGCGGAGCAGCAGACCTTCTACTGATGGCTCTCGACGGCATGCATCGAGCGAGGCGACCCCAAGGTCGCCTCGCTTTTTGTTGGGCGTACCTTTCCGGTTTGGGGCGGGGGAGCGAAGAAAAACGGGGCGGAGAGGGGTAAAACCTTGATCTGGCGCAAACAGGTGCCCCATTTATTACTTTGGTGGCATAGGACTCAGGCGCGGGTTGAGGTCAAATAGTCTTATCAGGAACGGGGGCGACCCCGTCACGAAAGGGACACCCATTTCACTGGATGAAGGACACACTATGAGTCTGCTTGAACACACCATCTGGACTGTATTGGGGTATGGGGCCATGCCCTTTATCTTCCTGAGCGGGTTCGTGGCAGTGGCAGTGACCTGCTGCCTGCTGCTCAATGCCTTCGGGGTCAAGTCCGCCGAGAAGTGAGTCACTCTCGTTCATGCCGCCAAATGCCAGTCTCACGACTGGCATTTGTTTTTTGTGTCTTCTGAAGCACTTGCCCGCCCCTGATGGGGTAAAGGGAGCGCAAGACGGTCGAACCCGGCGGCCATTTTGATTACACTGACGCCCGGCATGTCCGCCCCCTTCTCTTTTATCAGGTATTCACGACTTCTATGGCGCTCAAGGCAACCATCTTCAAGGCCCAGATCAGCTTGTCTGACATGGATCGCAATCTCTATCAGGACTTCTCCCTCACCCTGGCCCGTCACCCCTCCGAGACCGACGAGCGCATGATGATCCGCCTAGCGGCCTTCGCCTGGCATGCCGCCGAGCGGCTGGAGTTCACCAAGGGGCTCTCTGCCGACGACGAGCCCGAGCTCTGGTGCAAGAACTATTCCGATGAGATTGAACTCTGGATTGAGCTGGGTCAGCCGGACGAGCGCCGCCTCAAGAAGGCATGCAACCGCTCTCGCCAGGTGGTGCTCTACCTCTATGGCGGTCGTGGCACCAGCGTCTGGTGGAAGCAGAACCAGGGCAAGCTCGGTCTGCACGACAACCTGAGCGTCATCGAACTCTCCGACAGCCAGACCCTGCCCCTGGCGGCCATGGTGGAGCGCACCATGCAGCTCACCTGCACCATCTCCGACGGCCAGCTCTGGGTCAGCAACGGCAGCCAGGAGGTGACGCTGGACCCCGTGGTGCTGATGGGACGCCCGGCCCGCGAACTGTAAACGGGATACCCATGTTCAGCGCCCTGCTCAATATCGTCATTCCCGTGTTTGCGGTGGTGGGCCTTGGCGCCCTCTATGGACGGCTGCGACCGGGCGGGGCCCTGGGTTATGTCAACCGGGCCAATATCGAGCTCTTTACCCCGGCGCTGGTCTTCTCAGCCCTGGTGAAATACCCCCTGGATCTGGCGGCGCACCTGCCCCTTGTGGGGGCCGGTGCCCTGGTGATCCTGCTTCCCGGCTCGCTGCTCTCCCTGCTCAAACTCAAGGAGATAGAGCGGGCCGCACTGATCCTGCCCGCCATGTTTCGCAACACCGGCAACCTCGGCATTCCGCTGATGGTGCTCGCCTTTGGCGAGCAGCAGCTCGGCGCCATCGTCATCCTCTTTGTGCTCTCCAACCTGCTCCACTTCTCGGTGGGGATGTTCATCCTCTCCGCCAGCAGCTCCCGCTGGCTCTGGCTGAGAAGCCCCGTGCTCTGGGCCGCCTTCGCCGGGCTGCTGGTGGCCAACCTGCATATCCCGCTGCCGGAATACCTGGTGACCAGCGCCGCTCTGCTCGGCCAGATAGCGGTGCCCCTGATGCTGTTTGCCTTAGGCATCCGGCTGATGGAAGGGGAGCTGGATCATCTGGGGCTGGCCATCAAGTGCAACCTGCTCTACCTGTTGGCGGGGGGCCTCTCCCTGGGGCTCGCCGTCTGGCTGCTGCCCCTCGAACCTGACTGGATACCACTCCTGATGCTGTCGGTGGCGCTGCCCCCGGCGGTATTGAATTACATCCTGTGCGAGCAGTACCAGTGTCAGCCCGACAAGGTGGCCAGTATTGTGCTCGGCGGCAATGCGCTCTCGGTGGTGGTGATCCCGCTGGCGGTCTGGTTGGCGCTGCATCTGGGGAGTTGACCCTGCTCTGTCTTCCTCTTCAAGGACGCCCGATGGCGTCCTTTTTATTGCTATCGTGCATGTCCGATGTTGTTTTGCTCATCGAGTACAGCCGAGCTTGCTCGCGTATCTGACAAGGTTTTGAAGCCGGTTTAGCCGGATAAGGCAGAGAGTGGAAGGGGGAGAAAGGGAATAAAACCGGGCGGCCTTGGCCGCCCTGTTTATTGATGGGGAGCAGGCTGAACCTGGCCATCCTTGCGCAGTTGGGTATAGAGACCAAACCCCGCCAGCAGGCCGGCGAGGGCCAGCAGCCACCAGATGGCGGTGGCGGGGCGGCTGCCCGCATCCCCCAGCATAAAGCCGATGAGCAGGTTGCCAAAGAGCGCCATGCAGCCCCCGGCGCTGGCATAGAAGCCGTAGTAGCTGCCGAGCTGCTCAGGGGGCGCGTAGCGGGGCAGCTGGGCGGCGAAGAGCGGGAAGCAGAGGATGGAGCCCAGGGAAAGCAGGGCCACCTGCGTCAACACGCCTGCCGTCGGCCAGGGTGCCAGCAGGGGCAGGGCGAGATAGCTCAGGCCCATCATGCCTATCCCCAGCCCCATGGCGAGCGGTACTCCCAGGCGGCGCTCCACCAGGCGGGAGGCTGGGAGCTGGAGCAGAACGCCGATCACCGCCGAGAGGGTGAAGACGCCGCCGAGCAGGTGGGTGGCGTCCGGCAGGCTCTGGATATGGGCGGGGAGGGCGAGGTAGAGCTGGTGGAACAGGATCTGGTAGCTGCCTGCCAGCAGGGTGAACCCCATGAAGGGGCGCTGGCGCACTATCTCCCCCCATTGGCGCAAGATGGCGCCACGGGGGCTCGGGTTGCTCACCGGGCGTTTAGGCAGCACCCGGTATTGCAGCACTCCGAGCAGGGCGAAGAGGCTCGCCGCCAGGATCCCCGTCAGGGTATAGCTCTGCTGGGTCAAGGTGAGGCCGACCAGGGGGCCGAGCAGCATGCCCGCCTCGCTGGCCAGATTGTGCAGGGCGAAGGCGCGCTGACGCTGGCTCGGGTTGTGGCATTCGCTGGCAAGGTAGGCCTGGGCGCAGGGGGTGAACAGAGCCCCCGCAAAGCCGGTGAGGGCGGCGGCCAGCAGCAGGATGGGCAGGGACTCGGCCCAGCCCAGCAGCACGAAGCCTAAAGATCGTACCAGGCAGCCCCAGACGATGGCGGGATGGTAGCCGATGCGATCCCCAAGGGTGCCGCCCAGCAGGAAGAGCCCCTGCTGGCTGAAGACCCGCATCCCCATGACGAGGCCACAGGCCCAGCCGGCCAGGCCGAGCCCGCTGCCCATGTGCTGGGCGAGGAAGGGCATCATCATGTAGAAGCCGAGGTTGAAGGCGAGCCCATTGGTGATGAGCAGGCGGGCGGCCGGGCTCATGCCCTGCCAGTCCCGCCAGTAGGAGGCGCCGTTCATGGTCGCCTCCCGCCAGTGCGTGGGGAGGTGGTCGCCGGGGTGGCGCAGGACTGTGTCATGATGTCTTTCGCAGGGTTCTGAGGAAGGGGATGCCGTGCTGATCGTGGCTTATCTCCACCGGCACCTGGTAGAGGCGCTCGATGAGGGCCGCGTCGAGCACCCGGGCGGGGGGGCCGAAGGCCTGCAGATCTCCCCCTGCCAGCACGATCAGCTGATCGGCAAACTGGGCGGCCAGGTTGAGATCGTGCAGCACCACCAGGGTGATCCACTGCTGCTCCCGGGTCTGCTGGCACAGGTGCTCCATCAGTTGCATCTGGTGGTGCAGGTCCAGGGCGCTGACCGGCTCGTCCAGCATCATGATGCGGGGGTCGCGCAGCAGCACCTGGGCGAAGAGCACCATCTGCCGCTGGCCGCCGCTCAAAGAGTAGAGGGGGCGATCCGCCAGATGGGCGATGCCAAGCGCCTGCAGGGCACGGCCGGCGGCCAGGATGTCCTCGTCCGCGAGGCGCATGGAGAGGCTGTCGAGGCGCCCCAGCACCACCACCTCGATGACGCTGAGATCCAGCTCCAGCTGGATGTTCTGGGGCATGTAGCCAAACTGCTGGCGCCACCTGGCCTGCGTCATCTGGCGGGCACTCTGGTCCCCGAGGCGAATGTCGCCACTGTCCGGGGTCAGTTCACCAAAGAGGGTGCGCATCAAGGAGGTCTTGCCGGTCCCGTTCGGGCCGATGATCACATGGACCTGACCCGGATGCAGAGTGAGGCTGAGATCCCGCAGCAAGGTCTGCTGGCCGAGGGAGAGGGAGAGTCGGGATATTTCAAGCACGTTTACGCCCCCTGCCGAGGATCAACCAGATGAAGAAGGGCACGCCAATGAGTGCGGTGACGATGCCGATGGGGAAGAGGGCCCCCGGAATGATGGACTTGGAGAGCACCGAGGCCGCCGAGAGCATGCAGGCGCCGCACAGGGCGGAGAGGGGGATCAAAAAGCGCTGATCTTCCCCCACCAGCATGCGGGCGATATGGGGGGCCACCAGGCCGACGAAGCCGATCACGCCGACGAAGCTGGTGGCGGTGGCGGTGAGCAGGGCGACCAGCACCAGGGTCTTCATGCGCAGTCTGTCGACATTGACCCCGAGGCTGCGGGCGCGGGCTTCCCCGAGGCGCAGGCTGGTGAGGGCCCAGGCATCCCGGTAGATGAGCAGGGTGCAGATCAGGGTGACGACGGCGGTGATGATCAGGGAGTCCCAGGTGGTGCGCATCAGGCTGCCAAACAGCCAGAACAGGATCTGCTGGTTGAGTTCGGGGGAGGAGAGGAACTGCAGCAGGGAGAGCAGGGACTGGAACAGGAACAGCAGGGCGATGCCCGCCAGGATCAGGGTCTGGCTGCTGACATGGCGCATCATGGCCAGACCAAACAGCAGGCAGGCGGCAAACATGCACACAATGAAGGCACCGGCCGGGATGGCCACCAGGGGAGGAAGCCCGAGGCCGCCGGTGTAGAGGGCCAGCGCCGCGCCCAGGCCCGCCGCCGCCGCGAGCCCGAGGGTATAGGGACTGGCGAGGGGGTTGTCCAGCAGGGTCTGCATCTGCACGCCGCCAAGACCGAGGGAGGCGCCGACCACCAGGGCCATGAGGGCGATGGGCAGGCGCATGTCGTGGACGATGGTGCGGGTCATGGGATCGGCCTGGGCGGGGGAAACCAGGGCATCGATCACGTCGTGCAGGGCCAGCAGGGAGGGGCCGGTGGCGATGTCGAGCACCAGGGTAATGCACAGGACCAGGGCGAGCAGCAGGAGCCAGTGCCAGCGACGGCGCTCCCGTTGCCGCTGCCGGGCGAGGGTCTGCTGCAGGGCAGCCAAATCATTCATGATGTCAATCCTGAAACGGGCGCTGCAAGAGGCGCCCACACAATCCAAGAGGGTTGCTGAAGAGGGGGTGGCCGAGGTGGGCCGCACCCGAAGTGCCGGGATTAGCTTGCGTCATCCTGCTTGATGCCCAGCATGAAGGTGCCCTGGGGACGGATGGGCAGGTAGTGCTGGTAGAACGCCTGATAGGTGGCCAGGGGGTCGAGATCCTGGAAGAGGTCCGGATAGAGGGCCTTGGCCATGAACTCGATGAGGGCGGCATCCATGATGCTGCGGGTGGCGCCGTGATAGACCGCGTAGAGGCGACCCTGCTTCACCGCAGGCAACTCGCGCCAGCCCGGACGGGCGGCAAAGCCCTGCAGGCGCTGGCGCACGGTCTTGGCCGACACATCCTGGCCCACCTGCATGGCGACAGCACTGCTCACGCTCTCGTAGCCCGCCATCAGGATCACCTCGGGCTTGCTCGCCAGCAGTTGTTCCGGGTGGATGGGGCCCCAGCGATCGACGAAGGGGGCGGCCACGTTCTCACCGCCCGCCAGCAGGGCCATAGCGCCCCACATGTCCTTGCCATAGGTGTAGCTGTACTCGGCCGGGCCCTTGTCACCCAGCTCGATGTAGACCCGGGGCGGCTTGCGCTTCGCGGCGGCGATGCGCGAGGTGATGGTGTCAATCTTGGCCTTGTACTCGTCGGCCATCTTCCGGGCACGGGCCTCCTGGCCGGTCAGCTTGCCAAGCAGCAGGGTGCTCGCCATGTGCTGTGCCAGGGTCTGGGCGTTGTAGTCGATGACCACCACCGGGATCCCCGCCTGCTCGAGGCGCGGCAGGTCCGCGGCCAGGGCCTCGTATTGCCACTTCGCCAGGATCACCAGATCGGGCTTGACCGCCAGGGTCTTCTCGATGGAGAAGCTCTGATCCTGCACGTTGCCAAGGTCCGGCACTTTGGCCAGTTGTGGCTGGCTGGCCACGTAGAGAGACCAGATGGCGGGACGGGACTTCATGAACCAGCTCAGGGACATGCCCACCAGGCGCTCGGCGCCGCCTTCACCGGCCACGGCCAGGTAATCTTCGGGATAGAAACCGAGCACGATGCGGCTGGCCGGAAGGCTCAGGGAGACCTTGCGGCCCATCACATCTTCCACTTCAACGGGGGGGGCGGCCTGCGCCATCCAGCTCGCCAGGACGAGCTGGCCGAGCAGCAGCAACTTTGCCAGGGGGTGACGAAACATCTTGTAGCACCTCGGGAATAGAGACGGTCAAAAAAAGAAAGTGAGAACTATTGCCATTCGCGAGCGCAAAAGCAACAAACCTTTGTGCCATCCCCTCTCTTGTTATTTATGTCACTACTGGAACCCATGCCACCGCGGCACAACACCCTGCTCCAATAGAAGCCCTCTCTCTGTTTGCATGGAAAAAGGGTGGCCCGTGGTGCCCATCTTGCCGCGTGTGGAGCAGGGTACTGGCCGCCGCACCTCTCGCGCTCTCAACCCTGGAGTCTGTCCGATGTCTAGTCTCCCTGGCATGGCACCGCCAGAGGTGGCGACGATTTCCTGCGCACCGATGACGGACACTGCCCATTCGGGTATTGCCCGTCACCTGCACGCAACATTTTGTTGTCATTGTTAGCCAGCTCCCAGCGGCTCCGCCGTCAAAGGGGCAGAGTAGGCCCGCCGCGGGATCATGGCACCGAATCGTCATGATCTCGCCGGCAACAAGGTGCTGCGGCCCGCCTTGCGCGGGGCGCCAATAACACGAACTGCAAATAAAAAAAGGAAACTGACCATGTCAGGAAGACATTCTCTCGTGGCGCTGGCCGTCGGGCTGGCGCTCGCTGGACAGGCGCAGGCGCAACTGCTTATCACCGAATACCTGGAAGGGTCCGGCAACAACAAGGCGCTGGAGCTGAGCAACCTCGGCAGCGACGCCGTCGATCTCTCCCAATACCGGCTGGCGCTCTATGCCAACGGCAAACCCCTCACCGAGGCCCCCACCAACAGCCTGGCGCTGCAGGGCACCCTGGCGCCGGGGGCCAGCCTGGTGCTGGCCAATCCCTCCGCCAGCAGCGAGATCCTGGCCAAGGCCAATCAGACCAGCGGCAACCTGGTGTTCAACGGTGACGACGCCCTGGTGCTCTATCGCGGCAGCGAGCTTGTGGACAGCTTCGGCCAGGTGGGGGTGGATCCGGGCACGGCCTGGGTCTCGGGCGGCGTCTCGACCCTGGACATGACCCTGCGCCGCAAGGCCACCGTCACCACGGGCCGGGTCGATGCGACCGCCCCTTTCGATCCGGCGCTCGAATATGTGGCTGCTCCCAAGGATGACGCCAGCGGTCTGGGTTGCAGCGGCGATGGTCCCTGCGATGGCACCCAGCCGCCCGCCTTCGTCTGCCCGGTGGATCAGTTGGTGCCCGTGCCCGCCATTCAGGGCCCCGGCAGCAGCAGCCCGCTGGTGCCGGCCGGCAAGTTTGAGTCCGAACAGGCCTATGCCACCCGCGGCGTGGTGACCCAGGTGGTGAGCGGCCTCTACAAGGGCTTCTTCATTCAGGACGTGCAGGGGGACGGGGAGCCGGCCACCTCCGACGGTCTCTTCGTCTACAGCACCAAGGCCAACGCTGCCGTCGTGCCGGGGGCCGAGGTGTGCGTCTCGGGCAAGGTGAAGGAGTATTTCAACCAGACCCAGCTCAGTGCCGACGAACTGGCGGTGACCCAGCCTGCCGGCGCCGTGCCGGCGGCGGTGGATCTGGTGCCGGTGGCGGGGGAGAGCCTGAGCCAGCTGCTGGAGCGTCACGAGGGAATGCAGGTGAGGCTGGTGCCCGAATCCAGCCTGGTGGTGACCCGCAACTTCAGCTTCGATTACGACGGCAAGCGCAACAACCTGGTGCTCTCTTATGGTGCGCCGCTTATCAAGTCGACCCAGAAATTTGCGGCCCAAAGCGAGGAGGCAAGCAACTGGGCCCTGCGCAACCAGCAGAACCAGCTGGTGGTGGAGACCGACGCCAAGGCGCCGGATGGCGTGCTGCCCTGGTTCCCCGGCTTCAATGCCGAGGACGGTTACCTGCGCATCGGCGACAGGCTCAACGGGCTGGAGGGGGCCCTCGGTTACTCCTACAACCTGTTCAGGCTGGTGGCGAACAATCGCATCGACGCAAGCCAGATAGATCACAGCGGCTGGGATCGGGTGGAAACCCCCGAGCTCGCCGAGGCGGGGGATCTGCGGGTCGCGAGCTTCAACGTGCTCAACTTCTTCACCACTGTCGTGGGAGGGGATGCCAACCCCACCGGCAGCAACCGGGGCGCCCTCACGGTGGCGGAGTTCGAGCTGCAGCGCACCAAGATAGTCAGCGCCATTACCCGCCTCAATGCCGACGTGGTGGGGCTGATGGAGATCGAGAACAACGGCTATGGCGACAACTCCGCCATCGCCAACCTGGTGGGGGCCCTCAACGCCGCCCAGCCGGACGAGGCGGATCACTACCGCTGGATTGCCTCGCCGGATGGCAAGCCCATCGGCACCGACGCCATCACGGTGGGCCTCATCTACCGGCCCGCCAAGGTGACCCCGGAGGGGGCCGCCAGCCTCATCGCGCTGCCGGTGCAGCAGGCCGAGGCGCAGGACGCCAGCGGCAAGCCGGTGACCATCAACCAGGGGATGCGCGAGTCGCTGGTACAGCGCTTCAGCTCGCCCAAGGGGGATGCGCCCCTGACCCTGGTGGTCAACCACCTCAAGTCCAAGGGCTCCGCCTGCTTCGAGGATTACCCCGACTACGCCACAGCCGATCCCCTCGATGGCCAGGGCCACTGCAACGCGCTGCGGGTCTCCGCCGCCAAGGTGCTGGGGGAGACCCTCAAGGATTTGGCCGGGGATCTGCTGCTTATCGGCGACATGAACGCCTACGGCATGGAGGACCCCATCCGGGTGCTGACCGACTATGATCCGGCCGCCCAGTCGCGCCAGATCATGAGCGCCTCCTTCACCACATTGGCGGGTCAGCCCTTCGAAGAGAGCGGCAGCGCCCTGGGCAAGGGATATGGCCTTATCAACCTCAACACCCGCTTCCACGGCACCGACACCTACTCCTACAGCTATGAGGGAGAGCTCGGCAACCTAGATCACGCCCTGGCCAATCCGAGCCTCGCGGCCAAGGTGATCGGCATCGAGGATTGGCACATCAACTCCGCCGAGAGCAACTTCTTCGAGTACGGCAGCAAGTACAGCGGCCAGCTGGCGAAATCCGAGGGGCCCTTCAGCGCCTCGGATCACGACCCCGTGCTGGTGGCCATCCAGTATCCGCTGCCCCCCGCCGGGGTGTTGAGCCTCGAGAGCGCCGCCGCCAGCGTGGAGGAGGGCAACACCCTGTCCCTGACCGTCAGCCGCAGCGATGGCAGCCATGGGGAGGCCAGCGTGAGTTATCGCATCGCCTACGGCAGCGCCGATGCCAACGACGTGGCGCCGCTTACCGGCACCCTGCACTGGGCCGCCGGGCAGAGCGACAGCCAGACCATCAGCATCCCGGTGAAGAGCGACACCCTGCGCGAGGGGGACGAGACCTTCACCCTGGAGCTCTATGATGCGAGCGGCGCGGCCCTGGGGGATCAGCACCAGACCCTGGTGACCATCAAGGACAAGCTGGCGCCGTCCACCATTGCGCTGGCTCACCCCACCATGACGGTGAACGAGGAGCAGTGGTTTGCCGAGATCCCCCTGGTGCGCACCGGCGATCTCAGCAAGCCCGCCCGTGCCAGGGTGAGCCTTGAGGGGATCACGGCGCGCTGGGGGCTGGACTTCCTGCCCTGGCTCGGCCAGTCGGTGAGCTGGGCCGCGGGCGAGGGGGGAAGCAAGTCGGTCAAGGTGCTGGTCATCGATGACTGGTTCGTCGAGCCCACCGAGCAGTTCAGCGTGAGCCTCGAGAAGCTGAAAGGGGCCCAGCCGGGCGCCGTCCAGCAGACCCGGGTCGACATTCTGGACAACGACAAGTCCTGGTGGCCCTTCGGTCGCCACTGAGGATGATTGAGCAACAAGAAAGGGGCCTGCGGGCCCCTTTCTGTTGAGAAAACTTTTGTTGGGAAGACCTGTTGCAGACAGGTTGGGTTGCGAAGATGAAAAAGGCCCACCATCGTGGTGGGCCTTCTTCATGGCAGGGCGCTCCTAACGGAGTATCAACCCTGCGCGTTGCTCAGTACCAGCTTGCCATCCTTGACCGGAATGGTGGGGCCGGGTTGCTTCTCCATGCGTACCACCCCTTCCTGGCCGGCGAGGCGGTAGGTGACGTCATAGCCGATGGTGCGGGTGCTGCTCTCCTGCACCGTCTTGCAGCGCTGCTCCGTGGTGGTGTAGGTATCACCCGCCTGCATGTTGCCCTGCACCTGATTCCCGGCATAACCCCCTGCCACGGCACCGGCGGCGGTGGCCACCTTCTTGCCGCTGCCACCGCCAAACTGGTGGCCGACCACGCCGCCCAGGGCCGCGCCAACCACGGTACCCAGGATCTTGTGCTCGTCCTGCACCGGCTTGCGGTGGGTCAGGGTGACGTTGCGGCACTCCTGACGCGGCGTCTTGATGGTCTCGGTCACCGGCTTGCTGGCCAGCACCTCGGCAAACTGGGGCTCTGATGAAAACAGGGATCCGCTGGCGACCGCCGACAATGCCAGCGCAGAGGCCACACCGATCCCGACACCTGCCAACATGGATTTGTTCATCACTCTTCTCCTCGTACTCATACCCGTTGAGGGCTTGGGATCATTCTTGGCATTTTGCGCCGCAGGCTCAAGGCAAGGGCCACGGGATCGCGACAGGGGCTGACTGCGCAAAAAGTGACCGCGCAAAAATAGCGTCGGCGATTGGCGACAGGGGGAGCAGGGCCGAGGGCCCCTAAGACGTTTCGCTAATACCTGGGATCTGCCCCCCTTGATACCCTTTCATCCGGTTCCAGCCGGCATCCTGGCCCCGCATCAGGGCGCAATGCCGGTCGTGGTGAACCGCGAGAGCCACCCCGTTTTGTGTCCCTGTGAGGAAGGATCCGATGACAGAGCAGAACATGTACGACGCCGGCCTTGGCAAGACGCCCGCCAATTTCGAGGCGCTGACCCCCTTGAGCTTTCTGGGGCGGGCCGCCCGGGTCTATCCCGACTATCCGGCGCTGATCCACGGCACCCTGCGCCAGAGCTGGGCCCAGACCGAGCGGCGCTGCCGCCAGCTCGCCTCGGCCCTGCGCCGTCGCGGCATTGGCGAGGGGGACACAGTCTCCATCGTCGCCCCCAATGTGCCGGCCATGTTCGAGGCGCACTTCGGGGTACCCATGAGCGGCGCCGTGCTCAACACCATCAACACCCGGCTCGATGCGGACGCCATGGCCTTCATCTTCCAGCACGCCCAGAGCAAGGTGGTGCTGGTGGACCGGGAGTTCGGCGCCGTGGTGCGAAAGGCGCTCTCTCTCATTGACAGCCAGCCCTTGGTGATCGCCATCGACGATCCCCTCTACCGGGAAGGGGAGCTGGTCGGCGAGCTCGACTACGAGGGGTTCATCGCCCTGGGGGACGGGGACGAACCCGGCTGGCTGCCGGCGGACGAGTGGCAGGCCATTTCCCTCAACTACACCTCCGGCACCACGGGGAACCCCAAGGGGGTGGTCTATCACCATCGCGGCGCCCACCTCAATGCGATCAACAATGCCCTCTCCTGGGAGCTGCCCAAGCACCCGGTCTACCTCTGGACCCTGCCGATGTTCCACTGCAACGGCTGGTGCTTCCCCTGGACCCTGGCGGCCACCGCCGGGGTGAGCGTCTGTCTGCGCCACGTGCAGGCGGCGGCCATCTACGGGGCGCTGCGCGAACACAAGGTGAGCCATTTCTGCGCCGCCCCCATCGTGCTCAATATGCTCAACAATGCCGATCCGGCCCTCAAACAGGGACTCGACCACCCCGTCAAGGCGATGACGGCGGGGGCAGCGCCACCCGCCACCGTGATCGCCGGCATGGAGGCCATGGGGATCGCCGTGACCCATGTCTATGGCCTCACCGAAACCTATGGCCCCTGCGTGGTGTGCGAGCCGCAAAGACGCTGGCAGGGGCAGGATGCCGCCACCCTCTCCCGTCTCAAGGCGCGCCAGGGGGTGGCCTCCCCCCTGCAAGGGGAGATGCGGGTCATCAACCCCGTCAGCGGCGAGCCGGTTCCCATGGATGGCAAGACCCTGGGAGAGATAGTGCTGCGGGGCAACATCGTCATGAAGGGCTACCTCAAGAACCCGGCGGCGAGCGAAGAGGAGATGGCACAGGGATGGTTTCGAAGCGGGGATCTCGCGGTCTGGCACCCGGACGGCTATGTGGAGATCAAGGACAGATCCAAGGACATCATCATCTCCGGCGGGGAGAACATCTCCAGCCTGGAGGTGGAGGATGTGCTCTATCGCCACCCCGATGTGGAAGAAGCCGCGGTGATTGCCATGCCGGACGAGACCTGGGGGGAGGTGCCCTGCGCCTTCGTCAAGCTCAAGGAGGGGCGCGAGCTTACCCAGGCCGAGCTCATTGCGTTCTGCCGCGAGCAGATGGCCCACTTCAAGGCCCCCAAGCGCATCATCTTCACCCCGCTGCCCAAGACCTCCACCGGCAAGGTGCAGAAATTTATGCTGCGCAAGCAGCTGGAGTAGAACGGGAAGTCACAGTCATGTGAAGGTTTAAGCTGGCGCCATATTGCCTCGGGGTGATATGGCGCCAATTCCTATGTTCATCAAACTCTTTTGGATCTCACTCTGGTAATATCCTGCTCAGTATCGGAACAGGAAAACACTATGACGGTTGCAGCATTTGATTGGAGTGAGCCACTTCCATGGGCTGGCCCGGGAGCCATCGACGGAGTGGTGGAGGATTTGGCAGGTGACAGGCTGGGCCGCGCTCGCTATGCCGAGTTTTTGAGCAACTATCTGGCGGCAGAGGGCAAGCAGCGCAACTATGTGCTGAACCTCAATGCCGAATGGGGTGCAGGCAAGACCTGGTTTATCAAGCGCTGGTATATGGAACTTAAAGAGTGCTATCCCACCGTTTATATCGACGCCTGGCAGCAGGACTTTTCCGATGATCCCTTGTTGACGGTGATCTCGTCGATTATTGAACAATTGAGAGACGCCACCGGAAATAATGTTGCCGTACCTGATGGCATCAAGTCCAGGCTATTGGGGTTGCTTAAGGTCGGCGGAAAATTGGTGATCAAGTCAGCCATTAAAAAGGCTGGGCTGGAGGATGGTGATTTCTCTTTGGAAAGTGAAGATGCAGATCAGTTAGTTGATACTCTCTGTGGCGCTGTTTCCCAAATCAACCATCAAGCCACAACTGCCCCAGCCCCAAGTGACCGTTACACTCGGGGCTTTCTGACAGGCAGACCAAGGGTATTCAGTTTGTTTATGGCACTGACATACGCCATGACTTCTCCCACTTGGCCATTGTAGTTACGCAGACTGATTCTCCCCGCCAGCAACTGCTTGAACCGATACATCGCCGTTTCCGCCAGCGAGCGACGGTGATACCCCGATATCTTCTTCCAGTGCGCCAGCCCTTCCTTGCGCATCACCAGCACAGCCTCATTTCTTGGATGTCCTTTTTCCCATAGCCCAGCGTTCTTGCGAGGCGGGATACAGGCTGTCGCCCCTTTGCGCGAGATTAGCTGATGGCTGGCTTTGCTGTCATAGGCGCCATCCGCATAAACACGTCCCAGCTTGCGCCGCAGTGGGTTGAGCAAGGTCGGCAACACCTCGGCATCATGGACATTTTCCAGCGAGACTTCCGCCGCCACGATATCGTGGGTCACCGGGTCTACCGCCAGATGCAACTTGCGCCACACTCGCCGCTTCTCGGCGCCGTGTTTTCTGACCTTCCACTCGCCTTCACCAAATACCTTCAGGCCCGTCGAATCGATAACCAAGTCAGTGATGCGCCCCTTAGAGGGCTGTCGATAAGCCACCGCCACCGTGCGTGCTCGCTTGCTGACACAGCTGTAATCGGGGGCACAAAGCGGTACGTTCATCAACTCGAACAGGGAGTCGAGTAGTCCCTGGGTGCCCGCAGAGTGAGGTTGAAAATCCCCTTGAGCATCAGGAAGGTGCAGATGGTCTGGTCAGTGTATAGTTGGCTGCGGCCCCGCCGCCCATGATGGCCGTGGTGAAAGCAGTTGTTCATGGCCTCGGCATCAACCCAGAAGGTGAGTGAACCACGGTTAATCAAAGATTTGTTGTATGTAGGCCAGTTGGTGATGGGGTGAAGCGACGTGCTCATGATGCAGACTTGAAGGAGATGGTGGTGATCAGATCACCAAGTCCTCAGTTAGTTCCATTCAAGCTGCATCGATTTGGGCAACAACGCC
>NZ_JBFOCW010000079.1:0-21261 GCF_040908005.1 Aeromonas sp. s1(2024)
CCTTTTGAAGGGGGAGGCTGGGAGGGGGTGAGTAGTTGTTATGCTGACAAGGGTCATAGTCGGAGGAATACTGTCATGAACGAGAAGCCAGTTCGTGTTTTCAACCGCGAGGCCACGCTGGATAAACGGCGTGAACAACGAAACAATCCAACAGAGCCTGAACGGCGATTGTGGCAGGCGCTTCGGGCTGGGCAACTCGGAGTCAAGTTTCGCCGTCAGCAAGGTATAGGCCCATACATTGCGGATTTTTACTGCCCCGGGCGGTTGTTGGTCATTGAGGTTGATGGCAACAGCCATTTCGACATGCGGGGTCTGCGTCATGACAAGCGACGGGATGCCTACATGGCGGCCCTGTCGCTGACGGTACTGAGATTTAGCAACAGGGAGGTGATGGAAAATCTACCCGGGGTGGTTGTCTCTATTCGGGCATGGCTTGATCGCGTCTGACCCCACCCCAGCCCTCCCCTTGCCAGGGGAGGGGGCCAGAGTGCCCTCTGTACGGGCTGGAAAGCGTCATACACTTCCCTTTTTTGAAGGGGAGGTGGTTGCAGACGGGGATGTGCATCAGGATGGTTGCCCTGTCGGGACGGGCTTGTTAGCCTTTCGCGCACAAAGACAGGAGAAACCAATGAGCAAGGTACTGGATGAGCTGCTGGCGTTGCTGGCGCTCGAAAAGATCGAGGAGGGCCTGTTTCGGGGCCAGAGCCAGGATCTCGGGTTGCGATCCGTGTTTGGCGGACAGGTGATGGGGCAGGCCTTGTCAGCCGCCAAGCAGACGGTGGCAAGCGACCGCCAGGTCCACAGTTTCCACTCCTACTTCCTGCGCCCCGGGGATGCCAACAAGCCCATCGTCTACGACGTGGAGAACATCCGCGACGGCCAGACCGTCTCCACCCGCCGGGTCAAGGCCATCCAGAATGGCAAGCCCATCTTCTACCTCAACGCCTCCTTCCAGGTGGAAGCCGAGGGCTTCGAGCACCAGGCGAAGATGCCGGCCAGCATCACGCCCCCGGAGCAGCTCAAGAGCGAGCTGGAGCTGGTGCGTCCCTACGAGCAGATGATCCCGGCGGCCCTGCGGGACAAGATCCTGTGCGAGAAGCCCATCGAAATTCGCCCCGTGACCCTGGTGGACCCCATTCGCCCGGATGTCCACGAGCCCCTTCGCTACACCTGGTTCAAGGCCAATGGCCCGGTGCCGGACGATCAGCGGGTCCACAACTACCTGCTGGCCTATGCCTCCGACTTCCACTTCCTGTTCGCCGCCCTGCAGCCCCACGGGGTCTCCTACTGGGAGCCGGACATGCAGGTGGCCACCATCGATCACTCCATGTGGTTCCACCGGGAGTTCCGGCTGGACGACTGGCTGCTCTACGTGGTGGACAGCCCGAGCGCCAGCGGCGGTCGGGGTCTGGTGCGCGGCCAGTTCTTCACCCGGGATGGGGTATTGGTGGCGAGCACCATGCAGGAAGGGGTGATCCGTCGCCGGGGCTGAGACGCCCCCTTGCGCCAACGAAAAACGGGAGCCGATGGCTCCCGTTTTTTATTGTCTGCGCTATCAGGCTGCGTCCTGCTCGGTGCTGAGTGCTGGCTCGCCACTTTGGGCGAAACGATCGGCCCACAGGGCGATGACGCCGTCACCGGTGACGTTGCAGGCGGTGCCGAAGCTGTCCTGGGCCAGGTAGAGGGCGATCATCAGGGCGATGGAGGCCTCACCGAAGCCGAGCATGGAAGTGAGCAGGCCGAGCGCGGACATGACACCGCCACCCGGTGCGCCCGGCGCGGCAATCATGATGACGCCCAGCATCATGATGAAGGGCACCATGGTGCCGTAGCCCGGAATGGCCAGGTGCTCGGAGAGGAACATCACCGCCGTGGCGCAGGTCACCAGGGTGATGGTGGAGCCGCACAGGTGGATGGTGGCGCACAGGGGCACGGTGAAGTTGGCGATGCCGTCGCTCACGCCGTTGCGCTTGCTGGCTTGCAGGGCCACCGGAATGGTGGCGGCGCTGGACATGGTGCCAAGGGCGGTGAAGTAGGCGGGCAGCATGTTCTTGATGAGCATGACGGGGGAGCGCCCCTGGGCGAGGCCGGTGCCGACGAACAGGACGCAGAGCCAGATCCAGTGCATGACGATGGCCATCACCAGCACTACCCCGAAGGTCTTGAGGGTGGCGAAGACGGTGCCTTCCACCGTCATCTCGACGAAGACGCCGGCGATGTAGAAGGGCAGCAGGGGAATGATCACGCGTGCCAGCAGGCGGTCGATGATGTCACGGCCCTGATCGGCGACCCGGCGCAGGTCGGTGGCCTGGGTGGCGCTGATGCCGATGCCGAACACGAAGGCGGCGGCCAGGGCCGACATCACCCCGAACAGGGGCGGGATCTCGAGGTTGATATAGGAAGCGAGCTTGGTGGCTGCCTCGGCGGTGGGCTCGGCGGCCGTGGTCAGGTGCGGGATCAGGTGGCTCGCCACGGTGAAGGCGAACAGGCCCGCCAGTATGGTGGAGCAGTAGGAGAGCCCCACCGTCTTGCCCAGCAGCTTGCCGGAGTTCTTCGGCAGGCTGGCGATGCCGCTCATGATGAAGAAGAGGATGATGAGCGGGATGGTGAAGGTGATGAGCTGGCCGATCACCGTCTTGGCGGTGAACAGCACGCGGGCGACCCATTCGGGGGCATAGAGACCGAGCAGCAGGCCGGCGAGGATACCGGCAACCAGATTGAGAACGAGTTTCATGGGGGAATCCAGGTGTTGGTGTCTGATTTGTTATTTAATTTTGATTTTAATGCCGCTTTTTAACACAAACACCGCATCTTGTCTGCTTTATGGTGGTTAACTCAGGGTTAAATATTGTTAATGGGCTGAATGCCGTGAGGTGTCACTGCCCTCGGGGGGGTCGCGGATCAGCGCCGCACCAGCAAGGCGTGCAGCCAGGGGCCGTTCACCTCATCTTCCCCCACCCAGCCATGGTGCAGGGTGAAGGGGAGGGGAGCGATCAGGCGTCGCAGCCCCGCCTCGTCGAGCCGGGTCTGCAGGGGATATTCCCCCGACCGTGGCAGCGGTTCGCCTTTCCCGTGGGGGAAGGAGGCGTAGAGGGGGCCCCCGGCCTTGAGCAGGGTGGCCAGATGACCGAGCGCCGGGACTATCTCGTGTTCGGGCTGACAGGGGAGGGAGCCGCTGGCCCAGATGCCGTCATAGGGAACGACGCTTTGCATCTGCTCAAAGCGGCAGACTCGCACCGGCTGGCCGCACAGGCGCGAGGCGGCGGCGGCCTGCGCCCGGCTCGCATCGAAGGCGGTCACGGTGAGGCCTTGCTGGCGAAAGAGGCGCAGATCCTCTCCTGCCCCGCAACCGGCCTCCAGCAGATGACGGCCGCTGCCCAGCAGGGCCAGGAAGAGGGCATGGGCGCCTGCCACGAGGGCGGGGCGAGGGGCGGCGTCGTGCGCCGGCGCGGGGGCGTGTGGCAAGGGTGTCGGGCTCATCGTGGTGGGGGGGCGTTACTCTAGCAGGTTTGCCCCCGGCTGTTGAGCATGGGCGGGGGCGGCGCGTCTTGCAGACTCAGGGGTGGCGGCGAAGGGTGGGGCTCGCGATGAGGGTGAACAGGGTATCGAGGAGAAAGTCCGACTCCTCAATCAGATCGATGCGATCCGGGAAGTGCAGCCAGTTGATGATGTAGCCGTCCAGGGTGCAGTGGAGCAGGGTGGCGGCGCGGCGCAGATCCAGCCCCTCGGGCAGTTGGCCGCGACGCACGGCATTGGCCAGGGTGATCTCCAGATCCCGGAAGAAATTCATGGATTGCAGGTGCATGTGCTCGCGCATGACGGCGGCCTCTCCCTCCATGGATTCCAGATTGAACATGATGGTGAACATCTGCTGGTGGGCGGGCTCGGTGCTGATCTTGAGCATCACCTCTTTGAGAAAGCTGCGCAGCTTGCCCAGGGGATCCGGCTCCGCCTCGTCGACGCAGGCATCGAGCTGGTGGGAGAGGGGGGCACACAGCTCCTCCCACAGGGTGACGAACAGCTCTTCTTTATTCTTGAAGTGCCAGTAGATGGCGCCCCGGGTGAGGTCCGTCGCCTTGGCGATATCGGTCAGGCTGGTGCGTGCCAGCCCCTGTTGGCAGAAGAGATCCAGGGCCGTGCTCATGATGTTGCAGCGGGTTTGCTGCGCCTCTTCTTTGGTGCGTCTGGCCATTGACTCCGGTCCTGTTTAAAAGTGAAAAAAGTTTCTTACATACATTCATGAATGTATGTATATTGCCTCATCTTCGCCGTTTTACCAACAGGGGCCTTATAAACCCTGTGGTTTTGTCACTTCTTTTTGATTGAAACTGAGGTTCAGAGACTTGATGCATAAACATATTCTCGCACGTTCGGTCGGCCTTGCCTTGCTGGCAAGCAGCCTGCTGGCTGGCTGTGGTGACAAGGACGGGGCCCAGCAGGCCATGGGGGAGATGCCTCCCGCCGCCGTGGACGTGGTCACCCTCCATACGGCCCCCCTGCAACTGTTGTCCGAGCTCACCGGCCGCACCGCCCCCCTGCGGGTGGCCGAGGTGCGTCCCCAGGTGAACGGCATCATCCTCAAGCGCCTGTTCACCGAGGGGAGCGACGTCAAGGCCGGTCAGCTGCTCTATCAGATTGATCCCGCCGTCTATCAGGCCGAAGTGGCTTCCGCCAAGGCCAACCTCGCCAAGGCCGAGGCCAACGAGCGCAGCGCCCGCCTCAAGGCCCAGCGCTACGCCGAGCTGGTGAAGGTGAAAGCCATCAGCAGCCAGGAGTATGACGACGCCGACGCGGCCTGGAAACAGCAGCTGGCCGAGATCGGGGCCGCCAAGGCCGCATTGCAGACCGCCAACATCAACCTGGCCTACACCCGCATCACGGCCCCCATCAGCGGCCGCATCGGCAAGTCGGCGGTGACCGAGGGTGCCCTGGTCACCGCCCAGCAGGCGGACAGCCTCACCTCCATCTCCCAGCTCGATCCCATGTACGTGGACGTGCGCCAGTCCACCGCCGACCTGCTGCGCCTCAAGCGCCTGGTGGCCGAGGGCAAGCTGACCCAGGGGGAGAAGGACGGGGCCGGTGTCAGCTTCCAGCTGGAAGATGGCAGCCAGTATGGCGAGAAAGGAGCCCTCCAGTTCTCCGACGTGACCGTGGACGAGGCGACCGGCATGGTGACCCTGCGGGTGATCGTGCCCAACCCGGATCAACTGCTGCTGCCCGGCATGTTCATGCGCGCCACCTTGCAGGAGGGCGAGCGCCCGCAAGGCCTGCTGGTGCCCCAGACTGCCGTGACCCGTACCCCCAAGGGCGGTGCCACCGTCATGGTGGTGACGGCGGACAACAAGGTGGAACTGCGTGAAGTGCAGGTCGGCCGCATGTCCGGCGACAGCTGGGTGGTGGAGTCCGGTCTCAAGGCTGGCGAGAAGGTGATCGTCGCCGGTCTGCAGAAAGTCAAACCCGGGGTCGTGGTGGCGCCCACTGAACGTGCCGGTAACAGCGCACAACAGACCCCGGCAACCAAGCAGTAGGATGGAGTAGTCGCCTCATGGCACGTTTTTTCATAGATAGACCCATTTTCGCCTGGGTGATCGCCTTGGTGATCATGCTGGCCGGGGCCATGGCCATCATCGGCCTGCCGGTGGCCCAGTACCCGACCATCGCCCCGCCGGCGGTTGGCATCTCCGCCAGCTACCCGGGGGCCTCCGCCAAGACGGTGGAAGACTCGGTGACCCAGATCATCGAGCAGAACATGACCGGGCTGGATCACCTGCTCTACATGTCGGCGCAATCCGACTCGTCAGGGAACGTCAGCGTGACCCTCACCTTCAAGCCGGGCACGGATCCCGACATCGCCCAGGTGCAGGTGCAAAACAAGCTGCAACAGGCCATGTCGCTCCTGCCCCAAGAGGTGCAGCAACAGGGCGTGCGGGTCCAGAAGACCTCCAGCAGCTTCCTGATGGTGGCCGCCTTCATCTCCACCGATGGCGCCATGACCAACGATGACCTGGCGGACTATGTGGTAGCCAACATCAAGGAGCCCCTGAGCCGTCTGGATGGGGTCGGTGACATCACCTTGTTCGGCAGCCAGTACTCCATGCGCGTCTGGCTCGATCCCCACAAGCTCAACCGGGTGCAGATGACCCCGGCCGACATTCAGGCCGCCATCAAGGCCCAGAACGCCCAGGTTGCCTTCGGCAAGCTGGGGGGGACCCCTGCGGTGAGCGATCAGCAATTTACCGCCACCATCATGGGCCAGACCCGGCTCTCCACCGTGGAGGAGTTCAACAACATCCTGCTGCGGGTGAACCAGGACGGATCCAAGGTCCAGCTCAAGGACGTGGCCCGGGTCGAACTTGCCGGTGAAAACTACGACGCGACCGCGCTCTACAACGGCCAGGCCACCGCCGCCGTCGCCATCAAGCTGGCGACCGGTGCCAACGCCCTGGACACCGCCGAGCACGTGCGGACCAAGCTGGGTGAACTCTCCGAGTACTTCCCGGCCAACATGGAGATCGTCTATCCCTACGACACCACGCCGTTCGTGAAGATCTCCATCGAGGAGGTGGTGCAGACCCTGATCGAGGCGATCTTCCTGGTCTTCTGCGTCATGTATCTGTTCTTGCAGAACTTCCGGGCAACCCTGATTCCGACCATCGCGGTGCCCGTGGTCCTGCTCGGCACCTTCGGGGTGATGGCGGCCTTCGGCTTCTCCATCAACACCCTGACCATGTTCGGTCTGGTGCTCGCCATTGGCCTCTTGGTGGATGACGCCATCGTGGTGGTGGAGAACGTGGAGCGTCTGATGAGCGAGGAGGATCTCTCCCCCCTCGAGGCGACCCGCAAGTCCATGACCCAGATCACCGGCGCCCTGGTGGGCATCGCTCTGGTGCTGTCGGCGGTGTTCGTGCCCATGGCTTTCTTCGGTGGCTCTACCGGTGCCATCTATCGCCAGTTCTCCCTCACCATCGTCTCGGCCATGGTGCTCTCGGTGCTGGTGGCCCTGATCCTGACCCCGGCCCTGTGCGCCACCCTGCTCAAACCCATGAAGCACGGTGAATTCGGCGCCCAGCGCGGTTTCTTCGGCTGGTTCAACCGCTTCTTCGACACCAACGCCAACCGTTACCAGAACGGCGTGCGCAAGGTGATCAAGCAGGGCACCCGCTACGGCATCATCTATCTGGCCATGCTGGCGGTGCTGGCGGTGCTCTTCATGCGCATGCCCACCTCCTTCCTGCCGGAAGAGGATCAGGGGGTCATCATGTCCATGGTGCAGCTCCCGGTGGGGGCGACCAAGGAGCGGACCGAGGTGGTGCTCGGGGAGATGCGCGACTACTTCCTCGAGAACGAGAAGGAGAACGTGGACTCCGTGCTGACGGTGGCGGGCTTCAGCTTCGCCGGTAGCGGTCAGAACAGCGGCATGGCCTTCATCAAGCTCAAGGACTGGAGCGAGCGCAAGGGAGAAGATCGCAGCGCCAATGCCATCATCGGCCGCGCCATGGGGTTCCTGTTCAGCATCAAGGAAGCCCAGGTCTTCGCCTTCAACCTGCCCCCCATTCCGGAACTCGGCACGGCCACCGGCTTCGACTTCTTCCTGCAAGACCGCGGCGGTCTGGGTCACGAGAAGCTGATGCAGGCGCGCAACCAGTTGCTCGGCATGGCGGCGCAGGATCCCAACCTGGTGCGGGTACGCCCGAACGGGATGGAAGACACGCCCCAGCTCGACATCAAGATCGATTACGAGAAGGCGCTGGCCCAGGGGCTCTCCATCACCGACATCAACAACACCCTGTCGGCTGCCTGGGGCTCCTCCTATGTGAACGACTTCGTCGACAGAGGCCGGGTCAAGAAGGTCTATCTGCAGGCAGATGCCCCTTTCCGGATGAACCCGGAAGATCTGAAGCTGTGGTACGTGCGCAATAGCGCGGGCCAGATGGTGCCCTTCTCCGCCTTTGCCAGCACGGAGTGGAGCTTCGGCTCGCCCCGTCTTGAGCGCTACAACGGTGTCTCCGCCATGGAGATCGTCGGTGAGGCGGCCCCGGGCAAGAGTACGGGTGATGCCATGGCGGCCATCGAGGAGATGGTGAAACAGTTGCCGGAAGGGATCGGCATCGAGTGGACCGGCCTCTCCTTCCAGGAGCGTCAGGCAGGCTCCCAGGCGCCGGCCCTGTACGCCATCTCGCTCCTGGTGGTCTTCCTCTGTCTGGCGGCCCTCTACGAGAGCTGGAGCATTCCGTTCTCGGTCATGCTGGTGGTGCCGCTCGGGGTGCTGGGGGCCATTTTGGCCGCGACCCTGCGCGGGCTTGAGAATGACGTCTACTTCCAGGTAGGCCTGCTCACCACGATCGGGCTGTCGGCCAAGAACGCCATCCTCATCGTCGAGTTCGCCAAGGAGCTGCACGACAAGGGGATGAGGCTCGGGGATGCGGTGGTGGAGGCCTCGCGTCAGCGCCTGCGCCCCATCCTGATGACCTCGCTCGCCTTCATCCTGGGGGTACTGCCCCTGGTGATCAGCACCGGGGCGGGCGCCAGCAGCCGAAACGCCATCGGGACCGGCGTTATGGGGGGGATGATCAGTGCCACCGTGCTCGCCATCTTCTTCGTGCCGCTGTTCTTTGTGCTGGTGATGCGCTATTTCACCGAACGCAAGCATGCCGGGGAAGAGAGTGTCCACACCAAGGAGATCAACCATGACTAAGACCCTGATCGCCCTGGGCGTGACCCTGATGATGGGGGGCTGCTCCATGGCCCCCGACTACCAGCGCCCCGAGCTGCCCCAAGGCGCCTCCTGGCAAGCTGACCTGGCCGCCAAGGGGGAACTTGCCCCCTGGCGCCAGCAGTTCCAGGACCCGGCCCTTCAGACGCTGATCGGCACCGCTCTTGAGAGCAACCGGGATCTGCGCCTGGCAGCCCTCAACGTCGAGGCCTACGAGGCGAAATACCGTATCCAGCGGGCGGCCCAGTTGCCGACCCTGGCCGCCAGTGGCAGCGGTACCCGCCAGCAGGGATCCGATGATCTCAGTAGTACGGGGCAGGGCACCATCAGCAGCCAGTACGGCGCCAACATCGGCATCACCGCCTATGAGCTGGATCTGTTTGGCCGGATCCAGAGCCTGAAAGATCAGGCCCTTGAGACCTATCTGGCGCAAATCGACACCCAGCGCAGCACCCAGATTGCGCTGGTGGCCTCGGTGGCCAATGCCTACTTCACCCTGCTGGCGGATCAGGAGTTGCTGGCCCTGAGCCAGGCGACCCTCGCCACCGAGCAGGAGAGCTATGCCCTGACCGAGCACAAATACCGCCTGGGCGCCGCCTCCGAGATGGAGCTGGCCCAGGGGCGCACGGCACTGGAAAACGCCAAGGTCAGCCAGGCGCAATACCAGCGTCTGGTGAAGCAGGACAGAAATGGTCTGGCCCTGCTGCTTGGCACCGATATTCCGGTGCTGGCGGCACAACCGGCCACCCTGGCCGAGGTGAAACTGGCGCCGATCCCGGTGGGGGCTCCCTCCAGCCTGTTGCAGCAACGCCCGGACATCCTGGCGGCGGAGCACAACCTGAAGGCGGCCAACGCCAATATCGGAGCGGCCCGCGCAGCCTTCTTCCCGACCATCTCGCTCACCGCGACGGCGGGCACCGCCAGCAACCAGTTGAGCGGTCTGTTTGACGGCGGCACCGGCACCTGGACCTTCATGCCCCAGATCAATCTGCCCATCTTCGATGGCGGCAAGCGCGTTGCGGATCTGGACGTGGCCGAGGTGGGGACCAGGCAGGCGGTGGCCAGCTACGAGAAGAGCATCCAGACCGCCTTCAAGGAGGTCGCGGACACCCTCGGTGCCCAGGCGGACTACGCGCAGCAACTGCAGGCGCAACAGGCGCTGGTGGATGCCAATCAGACCTACTTCAGGCTGGCGGAGGTGCGTTACGAGCAAGGGGTGGACAGCTACCTGACCCGCCTCGATGCCCAGCGCTCCCTGTTCAGCGCCAAGCAGGGGCTCATCAGCACCCGGCTCGCCCAGCTGAGTAACCAGGTCGCCCTCTACAAGGCCGTCGGTGGCGGCTGGCAGGCGCCGAAGGACGCAGAGCCGGCATCAGACAAACAGGGTTGACCCCTCGGGGTTGACGTAAAAAGCATCAGGGGCGAACCATTAGGTTCGCCCCGTTTTTTATCTGTCATGTCGAGAAGCCAAATTGAGGCAGGTGACAACGGCGCTCCCTGTCCGGGGCAGGGAGCGGGCAGAAGGAGCCCCACGTTCATGGGCGCCGCCCTCGGCAACCATCATGACCCGCCTGGAGGTGACCACCTCATCGCCGTCATCCGTTGCGACGGACCCAGGCGATGCCATTTATCGCATAAGCTGTGCCGTAATTATTCTTTCAAAGAATAAATGGTCGACTCTTATAGTCAGTCACTCGCCCCTCATTCCAAGGATGTGAAATGAAACGACTCGTGCCCGCCACCCTGCTTGTTGCAGGACTGGCTCTCGCCCCGCTGGCCCAGGCGGCCACCCTGCTCAACGCCTCCTATGACGTGATGCGCGATTTTTACAAGGAGTACAACGGAGCCTTCCTGAAGCACTGGCAGGCAGAAGGCGGGGAGCCACTGCAGATCAACATGTCCCACGGCGGATCGAGCAAGCAGGCGCGCGCCGTCATCGACGGCCTGCCCGCCGATGTCATCACCATGAACATGGCCACCGACATCAACGCCCTCGCCGAGCATGGGGGCCTGGTGCCCAAGGGGTGGGCGGATCGCCTGCCGGATCACAGCGCCCCCTTCACCTCGGCCACCGTGTTCATCGTGCGAAAGGGCAACCCCAAGGGGTTGAAGGATTGGCCTGATCTGCTCAAGGAGGGGGTACAGGTCATCGTGCCCAACCCCAAGACCTCGGGGAACGGCCGCTACACCTACCTGTCTGCCTGGGGGTATGTGCTGGAGCAGGGGGGCGATGAAGATGCGGCCAGGGCATTTGTCGGGAAGCTGTTCAAGCAGGTTCCCGTGCTCGACACCGGCGGCCGCGCCGCCACCACCACCTTCATCCAGAACCGGATAGGCGACGTGCTGGTCACCTTCGAGAACGAAGCCGAGATGATTGCCCGGGAGTTCGGTCGTGGCAGCTTCGAGGTGGTCTATCCGAGCGTCACTGCCGTGGCCGAACTGCCGGTGTCAGTGGTGGACAAGGTGGTCGACAAGCAGGGTACCCGCAAGGAGGCCGAAGCCTATCTGGCCTATCTCTGGTCCGACGAAGGCCAACGCATTGCTGCCAGCAACTATCTACGCCCGCGCAACCCGGCGATCCTCGCCGAGTTTGCAGACCGTTTCCCGAACGCCACCTTCCTCGACGTGGTGAAGACCTTCGGCGAGTGGCCTGTGATCCAGCGCACTCACTTCAAGGAGGGCGGGGTGTTCGACCAGATCTATGCCCAGCGCTGAGGGGCCCCGGGATAACGATGCTCACCCAGGTGCAGCCGGGGCGTGGCTGCCTGGCTGCCCTCTCTGATGGTGGGGCCAGGTTGGTGCGTCAGGCTCTGAAAGATGAACAGGACCGTCGCGGATGGTGGTGTCCTGGAAGGGGAGGGTGTTCTGGCGCAGTTACACCGGCGTCTTGGCCCGAGACCCGGGACAAAAGGCACGAAGGGTTGGCCTCGCACTGAGGCCAACCCTTCGTCTGTCTGGTGCCGGTAATAGGAGTCGAACCTACGACCTTCGCATTACGAAGTCAATAAACTCACGTTTAATCCTGTCTTGACAAATCCAACAAATAAATCCAATCGCTTTAAATTCAATGGCTTAAGTATGCGGAAAATTCACTCTTGTCCAACGACATGCAACCCTATACGATGCCAGATGTGGTACCCCATGTGGTACCCCAAAACGAGGTTTTAGGATGATTTCTCAAGATCGACAAGTCGCGGCGGCAGAGCTTAAAGAAGGTGCGACCGCAACCCGATTTGCTATCAGCTCTAAACATGGTAACGGGTTATCACTCGAGGTTCGTGCTGGTAAGCAAAAGCGCTTCGTGTATCGATTTAGGCTACTTGGCAAGCAACAAACCATGGTCCTTGGACTATACCCTGCGATGGGACTTGCTCAAGCTCGTGAGCGACATTGTGTTGCGGTGGGGCAAGTCAAACAGGGCATCGATCCCCGTCAGGTTGTTGCAGAGGCTAAACAAAAGAACGAACAGATGCTCGTGCTTGATGAACTGTTTGAGCAATGGCTTAGCCACAAAGCCAGCGTAAAACGCCGTGATGGCGTTCGATCAGAGATTAGCCTTCGAACCGTCACTGATTATCGTCGAATTTACCAAACACACTTGCAAAAGGTCCTAGGTAAATATCGAATTTGCGATATCACCATGGCCGTCCTCCACCAACATTATCAGAAGCTACAGAAGGTCTCTCTGGAAGGTCTTCGCAAAGCGATGGGGATAATGAACCAAGTGATGGAGGAGGCTATGCGACGACAGCTTATCGAGATGAGCCCCACGTTGGCACTCAAACCCAAAGTTTACAATGCGACCCCCAATCCACCTCGAGAGCGTTGGCTACCAATCTCTGAATTACGAGCCTTGTGGCATGCATTAGAAGAGGGCGTTGAAGGTGGCGGAGCGTTAACAGCTGGTGGCCGTGGCATTGCTACGACTTCTGTTCTTTCTGGAAGTGTCGCCAATGCAATTAAAATCGTCATATTGAGCGCGGTTCGTCGAGGTGAAGTGATATCGATGCAGTGGGCACACTTGGATGGTGATCGTTGGACGATTCCGGAAACCAAAAATGGGCGCCCGCATGTGGTGACCTTGTCGCCTTTGGCTCAGGAAATCATTTCAGAGCAGCGAATGATAACCTCCTCTACCAGTCCATATGTGTTCGAATCGACGACGAAACTGGGTCATGCCATCACTGGTGACGCACTTATGCGCGCCCTTGACCGGCTACAGAAGCGTAAGCTGGCTGAACTTGAGCCATTTAGCGTACACGACCTCCGGCGCAGTGTTGCAAACTGCTGTGGTATTGAACTTGGTGCAGGACCTCTAGAGATAGAGCATATGCTGAACCACCAGATCAGTGACAAACTCCTGCGAACTTATCAGGGGGGCGCTTTACGTAACCCTGAAAAACTGAGGAGTTTATTTCTTCGGTGGGGGGATATTGTGAAACATAAAATAGCCCAACATGAAGTAGAAAAATCACCTGATGTTATGGGGAACGTAATCCAAGGGACATTCGGTAAACGCTGAGTTTTCATTTCGTTCAGACCCAAGAAGGAAGCGGCCATTGGCCGCTTCCTTTCTTATTTTCGGGGCCTGCTGAATGTCAAAATCGACATGATGAAATAGTATGATAGTAATGCTGTGATTATGCATAAAGATAACCTATATTGATAGAGCTACTTATTATAACCATACAATTGCAAATATCTTTCGTTGATTAACATTTCAACTATGGCATTCATTTTTTGATTTTCTCTATCTGCTAATTTTTTCAATTTATCTTTAGTCGAAACACTCATAGATATTTGAACCATCTTCCGTGAAGCATCTTCCCCTTGTAGCTTCATCCTGTATTTTTGCTGAGCGCCTGATTTTTTTAATTCAGCGATAACTAACAGTTGATGCTCTAACCTCAGAAGATCATAAAAGGTTATTAAAGCCATTTTTTTACTTTTTTCTATTTCAGAGCTTTCGGTTACATTTAACTCTAGCCATATCGGTGCTTTGCTGTTTAAATACCGTGAAAAAGAGTAGTCCCATGCCCACCCCCATAATTCTTCATTCTTGGATAACCAATTTATAATTTTAGAGCTGTTTTTTATTTCGCCCCAACGGGATTTAAAAAAACTCATCAGACTTGTTTTTTCCGTTAATTCAAAGCGACACAGGTCGAAAAACAAGGTTATGTTTGAAATCTTATCCCGATTAGATGTTGGGTGTTCATCTAAACATAGACAAGAATATAATGAATCATTAGCAAACGCGTCTACAAATGAACTTCGTGGCTCAGGCTTATCTATTGATATAGACTGAAATACACCATCGCGAAATTGATCTTCATCATTAATTAATAAAATTGATGCCCAGATGAAATTTACGAGCCTATCATCAGAATTCGAGATCCAAGCAAAGTCCTTATCCCCAAGGCATGACTGATAAAAAACCTCTAGCATTAAATTTTTTACCTTAATCGGGTCATTGAGCTCATCTCTATTGAAATTAATTTCAAAAAACCTTAATTCATCTATAAGGTCTTTTCTCTCGTCTTTCCCATCTACAACAAAACCAATAAAGTCAGTTAACCTACTTATTCTTTTTTGGGATGAAGCAGAAGTAGTCTCCCTAAACGTAAGCCTTGGCGAACGATCATTATAACACCCAGCATTCTCAATAAATCTATTGTAGAGAAACAACATCGCTCTGTGATCTTTCTTTTCAAACCACAAGTTATTTTGAGTTCCCATACCAACCTCCATCAAAAAACTTCAAACAATAAAGTCACGAGCCTCGCACATACAACCCCCTCCAGTTAAGCCTCAATTGAGGCATGGGGATCCCTTTGGGTCTTTGTTGTTGCGTTATTTGTGTGTAGATATTATGATTTTTTTTAGTATATCTCAATGTCATTCGCACAACATCTAAAGGAGGAAATGTGTCCATAAAATGATGATTTAATGTATCTATATGCGTGCTAAATGAAGATGCGAACACTCTTGAACCCCTTGCAAAACGCCTCTTTTTTTCCCTAGTCTACGTCCTGCTTGAGTCATCAACGAGAAGCCTTCGCCACCATCAATGCAACCACCTCATATGCTGACCCTAGATCGCGGGTCATCATCATTGGCCTTCCTGATCCCCCCGTACCGAGGCTGATTACTGTTTTTTTCAACCCCCAATCCCTTCTGATGAACGAAACCCATACCATCAGGAGTACACCATGAACACGTCCCCCAAAGTACTGCGCATCAAAGACGTTATCCAAAAGACCGGCCTTGCCCGCTCAACTATCTATGACCGTATCAGCAAGAAATCCCCTCGTTATGACCCAAATTTTCCAAAGCCACTTAAGTTGGGCTTGTCAGCTGTCGGCTGGTTTGAACATGAAATTGATGCTTGGTTTCAAGTACAAGCATCAATGAGGGGGTTCTATTGAACAGCTAAATTCTCCACAGGGTAGCATGAACACATGCCATCAATATAACTACATCTTGCCAAATTCATTATGATGCAGAGCTCCTACTGCAAGTAGGAAGTAAAGCTGACGTAGCAATAATTACCCTAAACATCATATGGATGACGTTAATATACCAATGCTCATCATGAATAACATAGCCCCCTCTCACTATTTCACTAAGCATCTTGTACCTGTGACTCTGGCGATATGAATTCGTAGGAGGGGGAGCTTTATGTTATTTGAATTCATTCATCATCTGAAGTGACTAGATACATTAACCATTTAACATCTAAGTTAGCTACCTATACACACTCATGACCTATTCACTAAACACTCTTCAATGAGGGATTACTCATGTCTACAGATATCCTGCACTTCATTCATCAATTGGAAGTAAGATACCCATCATTCAGCATCCATGCTTTTCAAAAAGCAATGGATGCAGTTACCGAACATTACTATCACTACCGAGAGGCTAAATCAGCTCATCCTTCCGTTGAGCTGTTCCTGCAATCCTTCTATCGTTACCATGACCTTGATGTATACGATGAGTGTTTATCTACTGAAACACGTAATGAGCTTTTGACTGAGCTCAATGACGTTCTAAGTGATTTTATGCTTCAGCTGAAGTCACCACGTCATCAGAAGCAGTTACACAATCTAAAGCGTGCAGATAAGCGTAATAGCGATAGCATCCAGAAGTACATTAACGCTCTTTTTGCTCAGTATGCCAGATTACTGGTAGTCAGAGTGGATGTTCACTTTAGAGATGACGTAACCCTAGAGGAGGCTCAAGAGGAACGAGAGTATTACTTGCGTACTATTAAGCGCAAGTTTACTAGATTAGTAGGCTATATCTGGAAGTTAGAATATGGCGAAAGTAGAGGCTATCACTATCACATCGCGTTTATATTCAATGGTAAATACATGCAAAACGATATTAAGATTGGCCGTTTGCTGGGAGAGCGTTGGCATGCAGGTAGCTATTACAACTGCAATGCTAAGCGGTCTCAATATGAGGAATGGGGAACGGATGGTATCGGGATGATACATCGAAGTGATGACGAGAAGCGACAGAAGCTATTTCAGTATGCCATGAAATATCTAGTCAAAATGGACGAGGCCGTGTTGGCTCAAACATGTGGACGCTCAAATAGGATGGGTAAGATGGAGGTGCCTGGTGGGCGACCGAGGGTTCTCAGGGTCTCTCTGGAGTAGTATCTTATTGGCTCCCCTGTTCTGGAGCCACGAATGACTATCGAGCAACTTGCCAGATCCACACGCAGCGTATTTGAGCTGCACTACGAGAGCCTAACTGGTCTGCCCTTCTTCACCAGTTTCCCCCTGAACTGCTGTCAGGGGGTCTCTGTGGTGTTTGGAATGTTGGTGAGTCTTCTGCCCACACAGCACACTGTGACTGTTGTCAAAGGCGATACCAGGGGTCGCTGTGAGTCTCACTACTGGCTAGAGATCGATGGGCTGATCTATGACCTGACCCTGGATCAGTTTCAAGAAACTTTGGGTAACCGATTTGACGGAATAGATGCCCCACTATATGGGGCAGCAAAGCATCCACTACGGATGCACTTCTTCTACAAAGAGCGACATTCTGCAGTCCTAGCGTTCAGTAATTTCTGTCAGTACCACGCCAACGTGGAGGATGCCGATCCAGCACTACAATTTGTCCGCAACAAAGTTCTAAACATTGATATACACAAGATGGCAGCACAGCACACAACCTAATAGGACTGCCTCGAAGATGGTAGCTCCACGGGCATGCATGAACAGTATTCATTCACGATGATTGGTACATTCTACAAAATGCAGGCATAGATACGATTGACGCTACCCTCCTCTTTGTCTTAAATGGTCACTTTGATTACTTGTGCCATCACCAAACTCCTCAACCCAAATATGAGTACGGAATTTTGCAAGGCGCTTGTAACTCCTTCTAATTACAAGAATTGCGAGAAAAAGGTATTCATATGCACCTGTCTAGACTAAGCGTTCGCAACTTCCGAAATTTTGTTGCTATCGATATTCCACTCTCCGGCAATATCGTATTGCTGGGCGAGAACCGTGTAGGCAAAAGCAACTTGCTATTTGCAATCAGGTTGGTACTCGATCCGACACTCCCAGACTCAATGCGCCAATTGAAACTATCAGATTTTTGGGATGGTTGTGATTTGACGTTACGCCCTCAAATTGAAGTACATCTAGATTTCGCAGACTTCGACCGTGATGACATGCTGACGGCGTTACTAACCGATTTCCGTGTAGCTACAGACCCTACAGTTGCAAGGCTTAGCTATGTCTATCGCCCGAAAGCTGACGTTACGGGCATACCCCAGTCGAGTGAAGATTGTGAGTTCATCGTCTATGGTGGAGGAGATGAGTCTCGGACAGTGCCGAATCGTGTGCGTCGTCGTATTGCAATAGATATGCTCGATGCTTTGCGTGATGCAGAAGGACAACTTGCATCTTGGAGAAACTCTCCGCTTCGTCCTTTACTAGAAGATGCTTTTTCAGCTGTTAGCAATCCTGAGTTGGCTACTGTTGCAACAGACCTTGCAGCAGCAACCGAAAAGCTAGAGAATTTTCCATCGGTCAAAGCCCTAGAGGAATCGTTACGCACTGGTATCCTTGATTTGGCAGGGAGAGCACATGATCTCAATGCGCGACTCCGTTTCGCTCCGACCGATCCTATGCGCCTTGTCCGCTCTATCGCGATGTTCATTGACGATGGAAAGCGCAGTATTGCTGAGGCAAGCCTCGGCTCTGCAAACGTAGCTCTAATTGCCTTGAAGTTAGCTGAATTCGCTTGGCGACGTGAGAAAAATGAAAGGAACTACTCATTACTCTGCATTGAGGAGCCTGAGGCACATCTTCATCCGCAATTACAACGTTCTGTCTTTGACAAGCTCTTTCAAAACCCTTCTCCCACGCAGGCCTTAATCGTTACAAGTCACTCTCCGACACTAGCGGCAATTGCACCATTACGCTCAATTGTAAATTTGCGAGCCAACTTAGATGGTTCCTCTCGAGCTCACTCATTGGCGACACTGCCTGTTACTTCAGAAGAACTTGATGATATTGAGCGCTATCTCACTGCCACTCGATCTGAACTGCTCTTTGCAAGAGGGGTTATTTTCGTCGAGGGTGATGCAGAAGAGGCGTTGCTTCCTAGTTTTGCGCATGCATTAGGACATAACTTGGATCAACTCGGTATTACTGTCTGCAATGTGGCTGGGGTTAATTTTGTTCCCTATGTAAAGCTCGCTAGCAGTCTTGGTTTACCTTTTGTTGTCATCACTGATTGGGATCCATTAGATGGTACGAAACCTCCACTAGGCAAGGCTCGAACACTTGATATCTGGGACGCTCATTGCGCAGTTATCGGGCAACCTCCATTACCCCAAGAGTTTCGGACATGGTCTGAGACTGCCGGTTTCGAAATATTTAGTGCAACTTGGTCCCCACACGGAATTTTCTTAAATTCTCAGACCTTTGAAGTCGCAATGGCTGAAACCCCAGGGCTACAACGATTACTACTAGACATTCTTGATGAGCAGGGCTTCGGTTCTGTTCGCTCAGCGCGAATTCGGGCTTGGCGCACTGGCACACCCGTCGATCCCGCACAGTTACTTGCAATGGTGTCTGATATTGGCAAAGGACGGCTAAGTGCAAAACTAGCAAGAAAACAGCCCAAACTAACACCACCTGACTATATTGCTGCCGCTATTAACTTCATGGTGTCTCATGTCTAATCATCTCGCGTTGAAGCAAGCACTTGCGGAACTCGAGCCCAATGGGGAGCAGTATGAAGCAGCCATTGAGCGCGGACACTGTATCGTGTTGGCTGGCCCCGGTAGCGGTAAAACCAAGACTCTGACCACGGCGATTGCGCGTGCGTTGATGGAAGATGTTATCGAACCGCGCGGGGTTGCCTGCATAACTTACAACAACGAGTGTGCGGCAGAGCTTGAGGAGCGTTTAGCCAAGTTTGGAGTTGCTAATAGCGACCGCTGCTTCATTGGGACGGTCCACAGCTTTGCGCTTACTCATGTCATTGCTCCATACGCCCGTTGTATCCCAGAGCTACTTCCTAACGACTTTCGTGTTGCAACTAGCAGTGAGTGCCGTGCAGCAGTCGACACCGCCTACAAAGCTGTTTTCGGCAATATGGGAGACCCACAGGATCGTTGGCGTTTTGCAGAGGAAAAGCGACGCCGAGATGTTGATCGCACACGACCTGATTGGTGGGGAAAAAATCCTGAACTTGCCACTTTTATCGAAGCTTATGAGGCAGAGTTGCGTTGCAGAAACCTGATTGACTTCGATGATATGCCACTCATCGCTTTCCGAATGATTAAAGAACATGGGTGGATTCGCGATGCTCTGAGGGCCCGCTTCCCCTCTCTCTTTATCGATGAATATCAGGATCTGGGCCATGCACTCCATGAGTTAGTATTGCTGCTCTGCTTCAATGGAGGGGCTCGATTGTTTGCTGTCGGTGATAGTGATCAGTCAATCTATGGATTCACTGGGGCTAATCCAGGATTGCTACAAAGCTTAATCGCGCGAAGCGACATTAAGATGATCCGCTTGCGCTTCAACTACCGTTCAGGTGCGAAGCTCATCAGGGCTTCCTTGGGGGCGCTGGGAGAAGAACGCGATTACTGCGGAGTGGCAGGAGCCCCCGATGGCGAACTGACTTTCTGGGCCGTAGAGGGAGACTATGATATTCAGGCCCAACACATTGCTAAGAGCGTTCTACCTTCATTACTTGGCCGTGGCTTTCAACCAGAGCAGATAGCCGTTCTTTATCGTGCTGCATGGCTAGGAGATAAGGTTGCCGAAGCACTCAAGGGTACGAATACCCCGATTCTACGCACTGACGGGGTAATCCCCCCGAAAAACCAGGGTGCTCATAAGTAGAATTTTCCCGTACCTTGAACGCAGGAGGTTCTACATGAAAACATCACGCTTTAGCGATACCCAGATCATCGCCATCCTCAAACAAGCTGAGGCTGGAGCTCCCGTCCCGGAGCTCTGCCGCGAGCATGGCATCAGCACGACCACCTTCTACAAGTGGCGTTCCAAATTCGGGGGGATGGATGCCTCCCTCATGGCTCGACTCAAGGAGCTGGAGGACGAAAACCGCCGCCTCAAGAAGATGTACGCCGAGGAGCGCCTCAAGGCAGAGATCATCACCGAGGCCATGGCAAAAAAGTGGTAACGCCATCTGCCCGCCGGGAGATGGCGACCAAAGCCGTGACTCACTACGCCATATCCATCCGTCTGGCTTGCCGGATCTTCAAGGTCAGTGAAAGCTGCTATCGCTATCAGCCCGTGCTGGTCGATGAAAACCAGGAAATTGCCGATTGGCTGCTACGTATCACGGCCAGCCAGCGCAACTGGGGCTTCGGGTTATGCTTTTTGTACCTGCGCAACGTCCAAGGCTTTGGCTGGAATCACAAACGGGTATACCGGATCTATCGGGCGCTGGAGCTCAATCTGCGGATAAAACCCAGGAAACGGTTGGTTCGGGCTAAGCCAGAGCCGTTGGCGGTTCCCGACCAGCCTAATCAGTGCTGGTCGATGGACTTTATGCATGACCAGCTCAGCGATGGCCGCTCGGTGCGGCTGTTTAATGTGATCGATGACTTCAATCGTGAAGCGCTGTGCATCGAGGTGGATTTCTCCTTACCCGCCTCACGAGTCAAACGGGCGCTGGAGCAGGTGATCACGTGGCGAGGTAAGCCCGCCATTATCCGATGTGACAATGGCCCGGAATACATCAGCGAAGAGCTCAAGCGATGGGCGAAACAGGAGGGGATAACCCTGGGCTATATCCAGCCAGGAAATCCGCAGCAGAATGCCTACATCGAACGTTTTAACCGCACGGTGCGCTACGACTGGCTGGGCCATTACCTGTTTGAGTCACTGAATGAACTACAGGAGTTTGCCACGAACTGGCTGTGGGTTTATAACCATGAGCGGCCCAATATGGCGCTGGGTGGCTACACGCCGAAACAGCGTCTGGCACAGGCCGCATGACCTCTACTTTTGAATGCCCCTAAAAATGGGGGGATTACC
>NZ_JBFOCW010000008.1:0-30928 GCF_040908005.1 Aeromonas sp. s1(2024)
TGAGAGGATTCGAACCTCCGACCCTCTACACCCCATGCAGATGCGCTACCTGGCTGCGCTACACACCGACGGAGTCAGCTCGGCTGACGGGGAGGGAGTTTATGGAGATGCCCCGACCCTGTCAACAGGGGAAATTCAGGTTCGAGATCGTTTGCCTGCTTTGCGAGCAACTTCGGATCAAAGTGCGACCAGTGGTGCATTTTGTCGGCACCTCACCGCTGTCTTGCAGGAAAAACGGCCACCCGGAGGTGGCCGTTTGGCGTGATGCTCTCAAGCCGAGATCAGCGGTTGAAGGTGAGACGCTTGCCCAATACCTTGTCGGTGACTTGGCCGTTCTGCCAGGCTATTTGCCCGTTGACCAGGGTCATCTCAAGCAGGGCGCGCTGGAAGCGGTCATCATCCAGATCAGCGGTTGAAGGTGAGTCGCTTGCCCAATACCTTGTCGGTGACTTGGCCGTTCTGCCAGGCTATTTGTCCGTTCACCAGGGTCATCTCGATGGTGCTCTGGAAGCGGTAGCCGTTGAACGGGGACCAGCCGCACAGGTAGAGCAGGTTGCTGTCGGTGACCACGTAGGGCTTGCCGAGATCCAGCAGCACCAGGTCGGCGAAGTAACCTTCCCGGATGTAGCCGCGATCCTGCACCTGGAAGCGCTCGGCCACCGCGTGGGAGGTCTTCTTGACGATGGTTTCCAGCGAGAAGACGCCGTTGTGGTAGAGCTCCAGCAGCGCCTGCAGGGAGTGCTGCACCAGGGGCACGCCGGAGGGCGCCTTGAAGTAGCTGTTCTGCTTCTCTTCCCAGGTGTGGGGAGCGTGGTCGGTGGCGATGATGTCGAGCACGTCGTTGCGTACCGCATCCAGCAGGGCGTGCTGGTCGGCAGCGCTCTTCACCGCCGGGTTGCACTTGATCTGGCTGCCCAGGGTGTCGTAGTCCGCCTCGTTGAAGAAGAGGTGGTGGACGCACACTTCGGCGGTGATGTTCTTGTCCTTGAGATCCTTCAGATCCGGGGTGGCGGTAAAGAGTGAGAGCTCTTTCGCCGTGGTCAGGTGCAGCACGTGCAGCTTGGCGCCGTACTGCTTGGCCAGGGAGACCGCCATGCTGGAGGATTTGTAGCAGGCGTCCGCGCTGCGGATGCGGCCGTGCTCGCGCATGGGCACGTCTTCGCCCCACTTGGCGCGAGCTTCGTCTTCCAGCACCTTGATGGACGGGGTGTCCTCGCAGTGGGTGACGATCATCACCGGGCTCTCGCGGAAGATGGCTGCCAGGGTCTCCTGGTTGTCCACCAGCATGTTGCCGGTGGAGGCCCCCATGAAGATCTTGATGCCGCAGGACTGCTTGGGATCGAGCTTCTTGATCTCTTCCAGGTTGTCGTTGGTGGCACCCAGGTAGAAGCTGTAGTTGGCGGCGGCGGAGTTGGCGGCGATCTGGTATTTGGCTTCGAGGGCTTCGATGGTGGTGGTCTGGGGATTGACGTTGGGCATTTCCATGAAGCTGGTGGTGCCACCGGCCACGGCGGCCCGGGATTCACTGGCGATGGTTCCCTTGTGGGTCAGGCCGGGTTCCCGGAAGTGGACCTGATCATCGATCATCCCGGGGATGAGATGACGGCCCGTTGCATCGATCACCACGGCATCGGGGGCACTGATGTCCGGGGCGACGCGGGCGATCCGCTCACCCTCGATCAGGACGTCGGAGGCATAGATGCGGCCTTCGTTGACCAGGGTGGCATTCTTGATAAGCAATTTGTTCATGGGGGAGTCCGGTTCCTTTGTCAGTGATCGCGGGTCATAATAGCGCAAACCGCCCTTTCTCTGTAGCAAGGCCTGAGTAATGAAGTTATTTGTTAGAGATTTGACTGTGATCGATTCCAGCTATTTATGCGAGCGCCGCGGCATGGTGGGCGAGAGCTGGCTGGTGGACATCGAGATGAGCGGCGAGCTCAACGAGATGAGCATGTTGCTGGACTTCGGTCGGGTGAAGAAGCTCATCAAGTCGATCATCGATGAAGAGGTGGATCACAAGCTGCTGGTGCCGACGGAATGTCCCCTGGTCCATGTCCACGCGCTGGACAACGACGAGAGTACCGTGGATCTGCTGCGTCCGGGTCGCGCCATCCACCTGCGCTGCCCGACCCAAGGGTTTGCCTTCATTCCCGCCCCCCAGGTGGATAAAGAGTCGGTGACCCGCTATCTGCTGGGGGTACTGGCCAAGCGTCTGCCCGGCAACATCAAGGATCTCTCCCTGACGTTGCGTTCGGAGCGCATCGAGGGCGCCTTCTACCACTACAGCCACGGCCTCAAGAAGCACGACGGCAACTGCCAGCGCATCGCCCACGGCCACCGCTCTCCCGTCGAGATCCTGGTGGATGGAGAGCGTGACGAGGAGCTGGAGTTCAACTGGGCCGAGCGCTGGGCCGACATCTACCTGGGCACCGAAGAGGACAGAGTGGCCCTTGGCGAACTCGCCCTGAGCAAGCGGGCCGAGGCGTCACTGAAAGAAGGGGACGCTCACTACATCGGCTTCAAGTACGTGGCGCCCCAGGGGCTGTTCCAGCTCGCCATGCCGGCGGTGGAGGTGGAGATGATCGACACCGACACTACCATCGAGCTGCTGGCCCACTACATCGCCCGCGAGGTGAAGAAGCAGGTAGGGGACAAGTTCGTCAAGATTGTCGCCTATGAAGGGGTCGGCAAGGGCGCCATCGCCTACGCCTGAGCCAGGTTCTTCGCTGCCATGAAAAGGCCCCGCCAATGCGGGGCCTTGTCGTATCGGGTCGTGGCCATCAGGCACTGAGGCGGAAGCGCTGGACCAGCCCCTCCTGCTGCTCGGCAAGGGAGTCGAGCTGCTTGCTGGTCTCGGCGACCCGCTCTATGCCCTGATAGTTGAGATCCGAGATGTCGGAGATGCGGTTGAGGTTGGTGGCGATGTCGGCGCTGGTGGCCTGCTGCTGCTCGGCGGCGGAGGCTATCTGGCTGGACATGTCGCTGATGAGCACCACGATGCCCTGTACCTCTTCCATGGCGTTGTTGGCCTGGGAGCTCTGATCCACGCAACTGTCCATCTCGCGGGAGCACTCCTGCATCACGTTGACTGCCCGGGCGACGCCTTGCTGCAGGTTCTCGATCATGGTCTGGATTTCGCTGGTGGACTGGGCGGTGCGGCCAGCCAGGTTGCGCACCTCGTCGGCCACCACCGCAAACCCGCGTCCCTGCTCGCCGGCGCGGGCCGCCTCGATGGCGGCGTTGAGGGCCAGCAGGTTGGTCTGCTCGGCGATGCCGCGGATGACGTCGAGGATGTTGCCAATCTGGCCGCTCATGGCGCTCACGTCGCCAATCACCTTGCCGGTCTGCTGCAGCTTGCCCGCGAGCTGGTGGGTGGTGGTGATGTTGCCTGCCATCACTTTGCGCCCCATCTCGGAGGCTTTCTCCACATCCTGCACCCGCTCCAGGGTCTGGTTGGCGGCCTGGGCCACCTCCCGCACCGAGGCCTCCATCTGGGTCATGGCGGCGGCGACCGAGGCGGTCTCCTGACGCTGTTTCTCCAGATCCGCCCGCACCGATTCGGTGGTGTGGCGGTTGTCGTGGGCGGCGCTGTTGAGCTGGGTCGACGCCTGGGAGAGCTGCTTGAGCACATCCCCCATCTGGTGGATCAGCAGGTTGATCTGGCTGGCGAGCTGGCCGAATTCGTTCTGGCTCTTGAAGCCGACGCGCTGGGTCATGTCACCCTGGGTCACCTCGGTCAGCACCCGCAGCAGCTCTTTCAGGGGGCGGCGGATGGCCTTGCCCAGGGTGAAGGCCACCAGGATGGCGACGAAGATGGCGATGGCGATGCTGATCCCCTGGGTCAGGGTACTCTGGGTCTGCACCCGATCGGAGGCCTGGATGCTGGCGTTCATCAGCTGCTGGCTCTGGGCGGTGATCCCCTCCAGCTTGTTCTGGATGCTGAGGATGAGCTGGCTAGCCTGCTTGCTCTGCTCGCGCATGGCCTGCTGCTGCTTCATCAGGGCCAGGTATTGGGAGAGCACGCCGTCATTGCCCGTGGTGTCGCGCACGAAGCCATGGACGTAGTGGCCCATGTTGTTGTCGAAGTCCTTGAGCTCCCCCTGGAGATCCTTGATGGTGCTGTTGAAGCCCTCGATCTGCATCTTGTTGCGCTTGAGCGCCGCCTCGATGGGGGCGGGGATGCTCTGGTTGAGGGCATCCATGGTGGAGAGCTCGATGGCGGATAGCTTGGTGGTCAGGGTCTCGGAGAGCATCTTGATGAAGCTGTCGTCGATGGTGACCATCATGTCCCCCAGGTTCTTCTTGAACTGGGGCAGGCTGACCTGGAACTGGCCCTTGGCCTGATTGACCTTGTGCAGCCGGGTGAGCAGGGCCTCGTGTTCGCCGGGCAGGGTCTGGGTCAGTTGCAGGTAGTCATCCACCAGCTTGACGAGGACTGTCATGTCCGCCTGCAATTGGGGATGCACCGCCACCTGCTGCTTGAGGCTGGCGACCATCTTGTCGACCTGGCCCTTGGCCTGTTGCAACTCGGCCACTTCCGCCGGCAGTTGCTTGAGATCCTGCTCGGTCAGCACGTCGGTGAGCCATTTGTTGGCGCTGAGCAGGCTTATCTGGGTCTGGCTGCTGGCGAGTACCAGCGGCATGGACTCCTGGGTCACCTGATCCAGGGCGCCGCTGAGTTCGCTCTGGCCGCGAAAGGTCAGTACCGCACTGGCGACCATGACGGCGACCAGGATGGCAAAGCCCAGATAGACTCTCTGTAGGATCGAGAGGTCTGACATTGTTTGTTTCATTATTGTCCCGCTGTCTGTGCAAAAGTCCCTTGCCTGAGTACCCCGTCCCTTTGATACCCTGCATGCCCCGAAGGGGATGCCGTTGTGGTTCGCGGGACGTCTCCTCGCTATCGGTATTCTTCACAATAACTGAAGCGATTGGGACAACGGCTGTGCCAAATGTCGGCTTGTGTCACACTTGGCGCGTTGCGGCGGCCTGTTTGGGAGCCGCTTGAGCTTTGTATTGAATTTTCTTTTTCCTATAAAGGAGTTACCCATGGCGCAAGAAACCATTTTCAGCAAAATCATCCGCAAGGAGATCCCCGCCGACATCCTTTATCAAGACGATCTGGTGACCGCGTTTCGCGACATCCAGCCCAAGGCTAAGACCCATATCCTGATCATTCCCAACGTGCTCATCCCCACCGTCAACGATGTGGAGCCGGATCACGAGCTGGCGCTGGGCCGGATGTTCACCGTGGCCCGCAAGCTCGCCAGCGACGCGGGCATCGCCGAGGACGGCTACCGCCTCATCATGAACTGCAACCGCCACGGCGGGCAGGAGGTCTATCACATCCACCTGCACCTGGTCGGTGGCGAGCCCCTGGGACCCCTGCTGAGCCTGTGATGCGCCTCGTCCCGTCGACCGGCCTGCTGTTGGCCGGTCTGCTGCTGGGAGGCTGTGCCTCCCAGTGGAAAGACATGTTCGTCTCCTACTCGGATCAGATGGTGCCTCTGCGCAACCAGCTGCTGCTGGGCCATGCCGCCGAAGCCCTGCCCGAGGTGCGCGAATCGACCCCGGGGGACGACACCTTCGTGCTCGACCAGCTGGAGAAGGGGCGCATCGCCTGGCTGGCGGGTCAGGACGGCCCCAGCAAGCAGGCCTTTGCCACCGCCGACAGCCGGCTTGCGTGGGAAGACAATCAGGCCGAGTACCGCCTGAGCCAGGGACTGGCCCAGGCGGGCAGCCTGCTCACCAACGATCAGACCCTGGCTTACCAGGCGCCCGATTACGAGCGCACCATGCTGCACCACTATCTGGCGCTCAACTACTTGCAGCGCGGGGATGCCGACGGCGCCCTGGTAGAGGTGCGCCGTGCCAACCAGGTGCAGGAGCAGGCCCTTAAACGGCGGGCCGACGAGGTGCGCAAGGCCGCGCAGGAGGGGGAGCAGGAGGACGAAGCCGGGGAGATGCGCCAGCTGATGTCGCGCGGCGCCCCCGAGCTCGATCGCCTGATAGGCCAGGTGAAAAACGGTTTCCAGAACGCCTACACCTTCTATTTCTCCGGCGTGCTCTACGAGGCGGCCGGGGATCTCAACGATGCCTGGGTCGATTACCAGCGCGGCTACCAGATAGCGCCGGACAACCAGAGCCTGCAGGATGCCTTGCTGCGCCTGGCCCGGCTTCGCGGCTCTCCCGAGGAGCTCAAGGAGACCGAGCAACGGATGGGCCGCAAGGCGCCGCCCTTGGCCAAGGATCAGGGCCAGCTGGTGGTGCTGTTTGAAGATGGCCTCATCCCGGCGCGCCGTGAGCTCTTCCTACCGCTGCCCATCTCCACCTCCAGCGGCGATTTTCGTACCTTTACCGTGGCGGTGCCCTATTACGACAATCGGGCCAGCGACGGCGCCCCGCTCACCCTGTCGGTGGGCAAGGGGGTGGCGCAGACCAGCGAGCTGGTGAGGCTGGAGGCGTTGGCGGCCAAGGATCTGCAGGAGCGGCTGCCTGGCATGCTGACCCGGCAGGCCCTGCGGCTGGTGGCCAAGGAGCAGGTGCGGCGCACCGCCGCCAAGGAGGGGGGGGATGTGGGCAACATCCTGGTGGGGATCTTCAACACCCTCTCGGAGCGGGCGGATACCCGCAGCTGGCTGACGCTGCCCGCCAAGGCCTCGAGCTGGCAGGGGATGGTCCCGGCCGGGAACGTCACCCTGACCCTGGGGGCGGGCAGCGCCATGCGTACCCTGCCACTCAGCGTCCACGCCGGGCGCACCACCCTGGTGTGGGTACAGCGCCTGGGGAGCGGGCTCACGACCCGGGTGATGCCCCTCTAGGGGGAACCGGATATGGCAACTCAGATGAATGACCGGTCGGGCCGACGGCCACCGGCAAGGAGAGCAAGATGAAAGCACAAGGGTTGGCCCTGGGCCTGGTTCTGCTGCTGGCGGGCTGTGCCACCAATACTTCCGGCGTGGCGCTCTATGGCGCGGCCGGTGCGGCGGCGGTGGCCGAGCAGCATCAAAACGTCAACGTCACCCTGACCGAACTCAGCCGGCGCCAGCAGAACGGCCTGTTGCAGGTCAACGTGGCGGCGGCCAGCACCCAGCGTGGTGACAACAGGCTGCAATATCTCTTCTACTGGTATGACGACGCGGGGCAGGAGGTGGCCAGCGATGGCCGCGGCTGGACCCCCCTCAAGTTGCATGGCTACCAGACCCGCACCCTGTCCGCCCTGGCGCCGAGCCCGGCCGCCCGGGGTTACCGGATTTACGTTCGCGAAGTGATGGAGGAATCCTACTGATGAAAATGAATCATGCCCTGCTGATCCTGACCGGCGCCCTGCTGCTGGGCGGCTGCTCCAGCACCACCGTCAGCTATGGCGATCCCACCGAGACCGAGACGGTGACCGTCGATTACGGCTCCTCCGACTTGCAGGCCATCGCCGACAAGATGGCGGATTCCATGCTGGCGTCCCCGGCCACCAGCGAGATCACCGCCGGGGGCCGCCCGGTGATGTTCATGGACTCCATCCGCAACAAGACCTCGGAGCACATCGACACCGAGGCCATCACCGACACTATCCGCACCAAGCTGCTGCGCTCGGGCAAGTTCCGCTTCGTGGACATGAGCAAGGTGGCGGCGGTCAAGCAGCAGCTCGAATACCAGCAGGGCAGCGGCATGGTGGATCCCGCCACCATGGTGCGGCTCGGCAAGCAGACCGGTGCCCGCTACATGGTCTATGGCAACCTCGCCAGCATCGTCAAGGACAACGGCAAGGTGAAGGACGTCTACTACCAGATGACCATGAACCTGATGGATGTGGAGAACGGCGAACTGCTGTGGGCCGATCAGAAAGAGATCCGCAAACAGGCCAAGAAGTCCACCTTTGGCTGGTGAGGACCCGCGGGGGCAGGGGGATCTGGCGGAGCTGGCGCTCCTCGCCAGCCTGCCGGCGCCCTGGGATCAGGGGCGCCTTGAGCCGCTGGGCCAGGGCCTGACCAACGGCAACTACCGGCTCTGTCTCCCCACTGGCGAGCAGGCCTTCCTGCGCCGCGGTCATCCGGATCCGGTGCGCCTTGGCATCGACCGGGCCACCGAGTGGCAGCTCTACCAGGGGGCGGTGGGGCAGGGGCTGGCGTTGCCCTGTCATCACGGCGATCCCGCCACCGGCCTGATGCTGCTGGCGTGGTGCGACGAACCCAACTGGGCCGAGCAGGCGCCGCCTCTCGCCGCGCAGCCCCGCCTGATGGCGGATGTGCTGGTGCGGCTGCACCGCCTGCCGGTGCCGACCGTGGTGATGGCGGTGCGGGCCCACAGCGGCGGGTATCGGCAGCGTCTGGCCCATATCCCTCCCTGGCTGCCCGCCCTGGAGCGGGCCCTGCTCGCGAGCCGGGAGCCGGACGACTGCTGGCTCCCTTGCCATCACGATCTCAATCCGGCTAACTTGTTGGGGGCGCGGCCCTGGGTCATCGACTGGGAGTACGGCGCCGCCGGTCATCCTGGGTTCGAGGTCGCCAGCATTCAGCGCACCCACGGCTGGAGCGAAGAGCAGCGGTGCCAGTTGGAGAGCTGCTATCTTGAAGCCATGGACGGGGCAGCGACGGGGCTGGGGCCCCGGGGATTCCAGGCCGATGCCTTCCTGCCCTGGGTCGATTACATCGGCCTGCTGTGGGCGCTGCTGATGGCCGAACAGCAACCCGGGCCCGAGTATCAGGCCCTGATCGACATCAACCGCCAGCGCCTGGAGTGATGCCCGGCAACGGCCCGCGCGACGCGTGTATTCAATGAATGGGAGGCATGCATGGTGACCACATTCTCATGGCGTCAACCGCGTAGCTGGAGCCTGCTGCTGCTCTGCCTGCTGCTGACGGGTTGCGCCACCCGGGTGATCTACTACTGGCTCGACTCGGCCATCGTCTGGCAACTGGACGACTACTTCTCCCTGGACCGCAGCCAGAAGAAGCTGCTGGACCAGGAGGTGAAGGGGCTGATGGCCTGGCACCGGCAGCATGAGCTGCCCATCTATGCCCGGGATCTCGACGCCCTGGCCAAGGCGGTGGCCAGCCCCATGAGCCCTGCCCAGGTGACCCTGCATCTGGACAGAACCCAGGCGAGCCTGACCCGTACCCTGGAGAACGCCATTCCCCGCACGGTGCGCCTCGCCAAGACCCTGACCGACGAGCAGGTGGCTCGCTTCATGGCCGATCGGGTGACGCGCCAGCAGGAGCGTCAGCACGATTTTGCCACCCAGTCGAAGGCCGAGATGATCAAGGGCTTTCGGGAGAAGATGAACGAGCGCCTGGTGTTCTGGATTGGCAAGGTGAAGCCGGCCCAGGAGCCCCTCATCACGCAGTGGGCCGAGTGGCAATACGAGATGATGGCCCCCTGGCTCGACTTTCAGGAGGCCTGGACCAAGGAGCTGGATCGGCTGATGAAACAGCGCCAGAGCCCGGATTTCGGCCAGGAGCTGACCCGCTTGCTCCAGCAGGGGGACGGCCTGATGGATGGCCGCTTCACCGGCTACACGGACCAGTCCCGCCAGCGCACCATCCAGTGGCTGAGTGATCTCAGCCACTCCATGGATCTCTCCCAGCGGGCCCACCTCTACACCCTGCTCAAGGACTATGCCGAGGACTTCGAGGGCATGACCCGCAGCCGCTGAGGACGCGATGAGACAACACAAGGGCGGCGGGCCCCGGGCCTGCCGCCCTTGTTCTTGTGGGGCAGGCTGTGGTAGCTTGCCCTTTCTATTGTGTGGGAATTAACTTTTGAACCTGACCGACAACGTGAAACTGGCGGCGATGACCCTGCTCATCACCCTCGCACTGTTGTTCTCTACCCTCTCGGTGGAGGGGGTCAAGGTACCCGCGTTCCAGCCCTCGGCCCAGCAGGCCCACTCGCTGGCGGAGGGGGCGGCGCCTGCCGACGCAAGCCCGGCGGCCCACGGCGTCAGCGGCAGTGACGATGGCATCGTCAAGTTCGTCGGCTCCCACCAGAATCACCTGCTGCGCCTCGAGCACTCCCTGAGCCGCGATCATCAGCCCGGCAGCGTGGTCTACGAGCTGGTGATGAGCTGGTCCCAGCAGGCGATCCTGCTGCTGCTGTGCGGCCTGCTGTTCTATGCCGCCCTCTTCTACCCGGGGACGAGCTTTCGCGATCACTTCGCCGGCATTCACAGGCGCCGCCTGCAGCGCCGGCATCTGCAGTACCGCTTCGCCCAGAGCTTCCTCGCCTGACCCCGATGGGGTCAGCTTGCCACCTGTTGCCTCATCTTCTCTCTGTTGCTGTTCACTTTTAGTGAACGGCTAGGCTGTCTTGTTTCATTTTTTTGCACGGCGCGACCCCGGTGTCGCCCCTTGCCATCGCCTGACAGAGGCCGATTTCATGAGAAAAAAGAGTCATACCGTGTTGAACCGCATGAGCCTGTGGCAGTACGCCCTGTTGCTGCTGATGCTGGTCACGTTCGCGTTCTATTCCCTGCCCACCTTCTTCGGTGAGCAGCCCTCCCTCGGTCTGCACGGCCAGTCGCGCCTGAGCGACGCGCAGCGCACCCTGCTGGCCGAGAACCACATCGACCCCCTCAAGCAGATCGCCCAGGGTGGCCGGATAGCGCTGGTGTTCGCCAGCCAGGGGGAGCAGCAACTGGCCAAGCAGTTGCTGGAGCAGCAGGGGCTGGACAGCGCCGCCCTGACCCTGGAGTTCTACTCCAACGCCCCGGCCTGGATCAGCCGGCTCGGCGCCGATCCCATCAAGCTCGGGCTGGACCTGCGCGGTGGCTCCCAGCTGCTGATCGGGGTGGACGTGGATTTTGTCATCGACAACCAGACCAAGAACCTGGTGGATACCCTGCGCACCCGTTTTCGCGAGGCCAACCTGCGCGGCGCCAGCGTGATGCGCACCGCCCAGGGGAGCGTGGCCGTCACCCTGCCCGACGTGACGGGGCAGGAGGCCTGGCTCTCCATCATCAAGGAGAGTGCCGGTACCCGCCAGGATCAGTGGACACTGAGCCGTTCCGGCAATGCACTGACCCTGGTGCTGAGCGACGCCGAGCGCACCCTGCTGGTGAACAACGCCGTGACCCAGAACCTGTCGATCCTGAAAAAGCGGATCAACGAGCTCGGCATCGTCGAGGCCTCGGTGGTGCGTCAGGGGCAGGACGGCATCCGCATCGAGCTGCCGGGGGTGCACAACCCCAAGCAGGCGAAAGAGGTGATCGGCGCCACCGCGTCCCTGGCCTTCTATGAAGCCAAGGCCGACAGCCGCTTCTTCATGGCGGATCGCAGCGGCCAGGCAGTGGGGCTGGCCCGCCAGCCGGTGCTGAGCGGCGAGCACATCGTCGATGCCCGCGCCAACATGGGGGAGATGGGGCAGCCCCAGGTCAACATCGTGCTCGACACCCTGGGGGGGAGCAAGATGAACCAGTTCAGCCGCCAGCACGTGGGCAAGCCCATGGCCACCGTCTTCACCGAGTACAAGACCAACGCCGAAGGCAAGCTGCGCGCCCGAAGCGAGGTGATCAACGTCGCCACCATCCAGACCGCCCTTGGCAACCAGTTCCGCATCACCGGGATTGGCAGCCTGCCCGAGGCCCAGGAGCTTGCCATGCTGCTGCGGGCCGGGGCCCTCACCGCGCCGCTGAAGATCCTGGAGGAGCGCAGCATAGGCCCGACCCTGGGTCTGCAGAACATCGAGGCGGGCTTCACCGCCCTGGCGTTCGGCATGGCGGGCATGATGCTGTTCATGATGGCCTGGTATCGCAAGTTCGGCTGGGTCGCCATCACGGCGCTGGTTGCCAACCTGCTGATGCAGGTGGGCATGCTGGCGGTATTGCCGGGGGCCGTGCTGACCCTGCCGGGGATCGCCGGTCTGGTGCTCACCGTCGGCATGGCGGTGGATACCCATGTGCTGATTTTTGAGCGGATCAAGGACCGGCTGCGGGAAGGGGGGTCTTTGGCCAACGCCATCGACTTTGGTTATCGCTCGGCGTTTCGCACCATCTTCGATGCCAACATCACCACCCTCATCTGCGCCGTGGTGCTCTATGCCATCGGCTCCGGGCCGCTGCAGGGCTTCTCCATCACCCTGATCCTGGGGCTCATCTCCAGCATGGTGACCGGCATCTGGGGCACCCGCGCCATCATCAACCCCCTGTGGGGCAACAGCCGCGCCAAGCTGCTGAGGGTATGACCATGAACCGACTTCATCACCATGACGCCGCACCCGTGAGTCTGTATGACCTGCGCACCGACCGCTTCCTGCCGGGAAGTCTGAACCACCTGACGTCGAGGGAAGAACAATGCTGAGAATGATCCTGGCCATGGGGCTGACCCGCTGGCGCTATATCGGGCTGTGGGCCTCCGTGCTGCTGACCCTGGCCTGCGTGGCCGTCCTTGCGACAAAAGGGCTCGCCCTCGGGCTCGATTTCACCGGCGGGATCCTGCTGGAGTTTCGCATCCAGACCCTGAAGGAGGCCCATGAGCTCAACGCCCTGCTGACGGCGCCCCTGGCGGGGGTGGTGGAGCTGCACGGCGCCGGTGTGCCCGGCGAGTGGCTCATCAAGCTGCCCCCCCACGCGCTGCCCTGGGCGGCGGAGGATCTGGCGACCATGCTGGGGCAGCAACTCGCCCTGCCGGTGGAGCTCTTGCGCACCACCATCGTCGGGCCCCAGGTGGGCGCGGAGCTGTTCCAGCAGGGGATGCTGGCGGTGCTGGTGGCCTCGCTCGCCATCTCCGCCTACCTGGCGGTGCGCTTCGAGTGGCGCCAGGCCATCGGCATCCTGGTGTCGGTGTTGCACGATGGTCTGGTGGCCATCGGGCTGCTCGCGCTCTTTGACATCGAGTTCGACCTCAACGTCATCGCGGGCCTGATGGCGGTGATAGGCTACTCCCTCAACGACAGCATCGTCATCTCGGACCGGTTGCGGGACTTGCTGGGGTCTCGTACCCGCATGGGGATCCACGAGTGCTCGGACGTGGCCATCAAGGCCACCTTCAGCCGCACCATGATCACCTCGGGCACCACCCTCTTCACCGTGGGGGCCCTGCTCCTGTTCGGCGGCGACGCCCTCTACGGCTTCTCCTTCACCCTGTTCGCCGGCATCCTGGTGGGGACGCTCTCCTCCATCACGGTGGCCTCCACCGTGCAGGAGCTGCTGGGGCTCTCCCCCCAGGCCTACCAGAAAAAAGAGGAGGAGCTGGCCGAGGCGGCGTGACCGGCGAGCGCCCTGCCACGGGGCTCATGGGCGGCCAGTGCGGCCGCCCCGGGCAAAAAAGGAAGGCGAATGCCTTCCTTTTTCCATTCTGCCAGAGGGGGGCGGCGGTCCCGAAGGCCGGGTTGGGGCGGCGGGTGTGACGCGGCCGAGCAGAAGTTGAAAAGTGTAATGAAATGCATGTTTTAGGCGCTATTTTCGGGGCCCGCATCGGCTACCCTGGCAGGGAGTCTATGGATGGAGTAAGCACTCATGAATATCGCTCGTCGGCTTCAACTCATTGCCCTGCTGGTCATGCTGGCCCTGGGGTGTCTCAGCTGGTTCAGTATCAGCAGACTCTCCTCCGCCAATGCGGATCTCAGCTATGTAACAGACAACACAGTCCCCAGCATTTCCACGATCAAGGAGATACAAACAGACTTCTACGCCCTGCATTCATTGATCCAGGCGCACGTGCTCAACACCGACGACAGCAAGATGAGTCAGATAGAGCAGAGCATTGCATCCCTTCACACCAAGATGGACGCCCTGCTGAGCCAGTATGAAAGCGGGATGATCTCCAATGAGGAGGACAGGCAGCTCGTCGCCGATGATCGGCGCCTGGTTGCCCAGTACGGCAAGGCCTCTGAAGACGTCCTGCGCCTGTCCCGCGAGAACAAGAATGTGGAGGCCAGAGAGGCGATCGACAAGGAGCTTGCCCCCTTGTTTGAGCAGCTTTCCCAGGCCATCGACAAGCACGTCCACTTCAACATCCAGCAAGGTGACGCCGTCAAGCTGCGAGGCGAGCAGAATGCCGATAGCAGCATGCAGGCCCTGTTGTTCATCTCGGTGGGCGCGGGTGCCCTCACGCTGGTGCTCTTTCTCTGGCTGTTCAGGCAGGTCGCCAATCCCCTCCGTCTGGCCATGGCGACCCTGTCCGAGATCCAGCGCGACCTGAACTTCACCCTGCGGGCCAATGTGAGCCAGCAGGACGAGATCGGCCAGACGCTGACGGCGGTCAACCGCCTGCTGGACACCTTGCAGCAGACCTTCACCGAGTTCTCAGTGGGCAGCCTGCAGATCAAGAGCACGGCAGAGTCCCTCTCCCAGGCGGCCCAGCACATGGCGGAGTCGGCGAGTCAGGCCAATGACGCCACCAGCCTTATCGCCGCCGGGGTGGAGGAGATGAGCGTGAGCATCACGGACATCTCCCAGCGCACCCAGGAGACCAGCCGCATCACCAATGAATCCGGCAAGCTCGCCAGTGACGGCGGGGCCACCATAGAGCGCACTGTGCTCGCCATCAACGACATCGCCGACGCCATTCGTCAGGCCTCCCGCGATGTGACGGCGTTGGGGGAGGGGATCTCCCGCATCGGTGGGGTGGTGAACGTCATCAACGATGTGGCGGGGCAGACCAACCTGCTGGCGCTCAACGCCGCCATCGAGGCGGCGCGGGCCGGTGAGCAGGGACGCGGCTTTGCGGTGGTCGCCGACGAGGTGCGCAAGCTGGCGGAGCGGACGGCCCAGTCGACCCAGGAGATCTCAAGGACGGTGGAGGCTATCCAGCAAGGGTCCGAGGCCACGGTGGCCAGAATGGTCCTGGTGGAGGAGAAGGTGGCGCAAGGGGTGGCCATGGCGACGGAAAGCGGGGCCATCATCACCCAGATCCGCCAGGCCTCCCATCGCGTCATGGATCAGGTCGGCGAGATCACCCTGGCCATCCGCGAGCAGACCTCGGCGGCGGAATCCATCGCCCTCCAGGTCGAGCAGATAGCCCAGGTGGTGCAGCAGACCAGCAGCACGGCGGAGGAGACCTCCGCCGCCGCAGAGGAGCTGAACGTGACCACGGAGAATATCCACCAGCAGATCTCCCGCTATCGCATCCAGTGAGGTGCGGATCGGTTGTTCTCTCCCCGCCATGCCCATGGCGGGGATTTTTTTATGTCAGAACCCCGAACCGGGCTGTTGCAGGAAGGCGGCCTCTTCCTCCGTGCTCGCCCTGCCCAGGATGGCGTTGCGGTGGGGGAAGCGGCCAAAGCGATCGACGATCACCTGGTGGCGGCGGGCAAAGTCGGCAAAGCCTTCGAAGGTGGTCCGGGCCGGGTCTGTGGCCTGCTCGTCGGCCAGGGCCTCGAACAGGGCGACGCTTCTGGCCTGCTGCTCTTTGGACTCCGCGTGCTCGAGGGGCAGATAGAAGAAGACCCGGGCCAGCGGCGAGAGCCCCTTGTCGACCCCGAGGGTGAGCCCCTTGAGGCACAGCGCCCTGGCCTTGTCGTCCTGGGCGAAGGCGGCGGGGGTGTGGCGGTGAAGGTTTCGCGGCAGCTGGTCCAGCAGCAGGATGAGGGCCAGGCGCCCTGCGGGATCGTCCTCCCAACGGGCGAGCTCGCCCGCTGCGGCACGGGCCGCCAGTTCGCCGAAGCGTGAGGCCAGCAGGGCATCGGTCTCGCTGCTCTTGCCCCACCAGAGGGGGGCCTGACGGGCGGCACGGGGAGCGTCGTCTGCGTCATCGCCAAACCAGAAATCGAGCAGAGGTTGCCAGGGTTGCATGGGAACTCCTTGGGCCGGTGGCCGTGAGGTGAAAACGGAGCAGGGGATCTGCCATGGGGGGCTGCCGCCGTGGCGGCTTCCCGTTACACTGTGCCATCTTTTGCCCCAAAGGGTGATCCCCGGATGGGCCCGTGGTCCCCTGACCCCCTCATCACCCTGACCGGGGCAGCCCGGATGTGTCCCACTCAATAGAAGGAATGCCAGATATGGCCGGAGCCAGTTTGTTGACCCTGCTCGATGATATTGCCAGCGTGCTCGATGATGTCGCCCTGATGACCAAGGTGGCGGCGAAGAAGACGGCCGGGGTGCTGGGGGACGATCTCGCCCTCAATGCAGAGCAAGTCTCCGGGGTGCGGGCCGAGCGTGAGCTGCCGGTGGTGTGGGCGGTGGCCAAGGGGTCGTTTCGCAACAAGCTCATCCTGGTGCCTGCCGCCATCGCCATCAGTGCTCTTATCCCCTGGCTCATCACCCCGCTCCTGATGCTGGGGGGGGCCTACCTCTGTTTCGAGGGGGCGGAGAAGCTGGTCCACAAGTTCCTGCCCCACGAGGAAGAGGCGCATCAGGCGGCGCCGGTGCCCGAGGATCTGGCGGCCTATGAGCGCCAGAAGGTAAAGGGGGCCATTCGCACCGATTTCATCCTCTCGGCGGAGATCATCGTCATCGCCCTCGGCACCGTGCAGGGGTCGAGCCTGGGCCTGCAGATCGCCGTGGTGGCGGGCATCGCCCTGCTGATGACCGTCGGGGTCTATGGCCTGGTGGGGCTCATCGTCAAGCTCGACGACATCGGTCTGCACCTGCTGCAAAAGCCCGATGGCGGCGCCGTGCGCCGGGCGGTGGGGCAGGGGCTGCTGGTGACGGCGCCCCGTCTGATGCACCTGCTTGCCCTGGTGGGCACCATCGCCATGTTCATGGTCGGCGGCGGCATTCTGGTCCATGGCTGGCCCTTCCTCCATCATCTCATCGAAGGGACGGCGGACACGGTGGCCGCTCTGCCCGGGGTCGGCGGGGTACTGGCCGTGGTGACGCCCACCCTGCTGAGCGCCTTGGCCGGCGTGGTGGCAGGGCTGGTGCTGGTGGTGGCCATGACCCTGGTGAGCAAGCTTCAGCCCGCCAAATAGGTCGCTTGTCGGGGGAGGGCCGACAGGGGCCGTCGCACCCGGGGGCGCTCTTCTGCCGGTTGCCTCGAATGGGGGCTAGGCAAGTGCCTGGCCCCCTTCGTACTATCCGGTTTCACCCGCCCGCAGAGGCGGGGTGACCCGATATGGACGCAAACAGACAAGGACAACCATGAAACCACCCGTTTGGCGAGATGATCACATCTATGCCGCCCCCGACGATCCTGCCATCGAGGCCGCCTTCCAGGAGGCTGCCCGCGCCCTCACCCGGCTTGACGCCCTCCTGGCGGACCTGCCGGATCCCGCCCATCCCGTTGCGGATGCCAATGCCCTGCGCCACCTGCTGCGGGCCATCCGCCGCGAGGCCAACGGGGTGAAGAGCCTGGCCTGGAACAGTCAGGTCTATGGTTACAACCGGCTGAGCCAGAACGGGCGCGACGAGGAGGCCCGGGTACTGCTCTCCCGGGGCCAGCAGCTGGAGGCGACCCTGGCCCAGCGCAGCAAGCCGGTGGACCTGTTCTGGGTTCGCGCCCCCAAGTCACTGGTGCGCACCCTGCTGCAAGATCCCGAACTCTTCGAGCTGGCCTACCACATCCATCACGACAGAGCGCAGCAGGATCAGTGGCTTTCGCTCGAGAGCGAGCAGCTCATCGAGGGGTTGGCGGTAGACGGCCTGCAGGGGTGGGGGGATCTCTATGACAACCTGGTGGGGCGGCTGCTGCCGGTGGTGGAGGGGGTGCCCATGGGGCTTGCCCAGGCGGACAACCTGCTCGCCCACCCGGACAGGGCGCGGCGCGCCAGTGCCTGGCACGCCATCCAGGGTGCCTGGGAGGCGGAGCAGGAGACGGTGACCGCCATTCTCAACGCCATCAACGGCTGGCGCAACGAGCTCGGCCGCCAGCGTGGCAAGGGGCGCAGGCTGGATGCCCTCGAGGTCACCTGCCATCAGGAGCACATCACGGGCGCGACCCTGGAGACCCTGATGGCGGCGGCCGGGGAGCACAGGGAGCTCGGGCGCCGCGCCTTGAGGGCCATGGCCTGTGCCCAGCAGATCACCGACTTCGCCCCCTGGGATCTCTTTGCCCCGGCGCCCCAGGCCGTGCACGGCAAGTTCGGCTTCGAGCAGGCGCTGAATCTGGTGATGGAGGCCTTTGCCGCCTTCGATCCCGAGATGGGGGCGTTTGTCCGCATGATGGCCGACAAGGGGTGGATTGATGCCGCCCCGAGCGAGCACAGGCGAAGTGGCGCCTATTGCACCGAGTATGCCGATCCGCCCGAGCCAAGGGTCTTCCTCACCTTCGAGGGGACCATGGACAACGTCATCACCCTGGCCCATGAGCTCGGCCACGCCTGGCACAGCTGGTTGCTGCGGGATCTTCCCTTCGAACAGCGGGGCTACCCCAAGACGCTGGCGGAGACCGCCTCCCTCTTTGCCGAGATCCTGGTGCGCGATGCCCTGCTGGCCGCCACCGACAAGGTGGAGCAGCGCCGGGCCATCGCCTGGCTGGACGGGGAGCGGGCCGCGAGCCTGCTTCTCGACATCCCCGCCCGCTTTGCCTTCGAGCGCGCCCTGGTGACGGCGCGGGAGGCGGGTTACGTGGGGGCGAGCCAGATGCGGGAGATGATGAAATCGGCGCAGCAGCAGTGCTATGGTGACGCCCTCAGCCAGTATGACGAGCTGTTCTGGGCCAGCAAGGGTCACTTCTCCATCGCCGAGTCCGGGTTCTACAACTACCCCTATCTGTTTGGCTATCTCTTCAGCCTGGGGCTCTATGCCCAGCATGCGCGGGCCGGGGGCGAGTTTGTGCCCGCCTATCGCGCCCTGCTGCGAGATACCGGCCGCATGAGCGCCGAGGCGCTGGTGGAGAAGCACCTGGGGGTCGACATCCGCGAACCCGGGTTCTGGCAGGAGAGCCTGCGCTATGTGGAAGAGGCGGTGGTGCGCCTCGAGCGGCTGGTGTGATGCCTGCACGCGAAGGTGGTGGCTCTGGCCACCTGGATTTCACGACGGGCCAGGCCCGTCCCTGACGATGAGCGTTCGATGCAACAACGAGTCTATCCACAGCAGTGGCAAAATGATCACATCTACCCCTCCCTCGACAGCTGTGTCCTCGAGGCGGACATGAGCCTGGCCCGCGCCAGCCTGGCCGAGCTGAGCGGTTTTATCGAGGGACTGGCCCAGGTGCCTCGCACCCCAGGCGCCTTGCAGGACTTCCTCAGGGAGGTACGCCTGCGGGCCCGCCGCATTCGCGACATCGGCTGGAACATCGCCGTGCTGGCGGCCTGCAAGGGGAGCCAGGACGCCCGGGATCCCCTCGCCAAGCAGGTTGCCTCCCGGGCCCGTGCCCTCAATGCGGATCTGTTCAAGACGCTTGCCCCCATCGAAGATCTGATGCTGGGGCTGCCTGCGCCCGAGTTTGAGCAACTGATGGCCGACCCCCTGCTCGGGGAGGAGGGGTACCGGCTGCGCCACGAGCGTCGCCTGCAGGATCAGCGGTTGCCGGTGGAGGCGGAGCAGCTGGTCATCGGCCTTGGCACCGACGGCCTGCACGCCTGGGGCAACCTCTACAACGATCTGGTGGGCAAGATAAGGCTGGTGATCGCGGGTCGCGAGATGGGGCTGGCGGAGGCGAGCAACCTGCTCTCCAGCCCGGATCGGGCCCTGCGCAAAGAGGCCTTCGATGCCATCAGCGCCGGCTGGGAAGGGGAGCAGGAGACGGTGGCGGCCATCCTCAACGCCCTCAACGGCTGGCGCCTGGAGCTCTCGCGCCAGCGCGGCAAACACCGGCGCCTCGATGCCCTGGACGTTTCCTGCCACCAGAGCCACATCGAGCGGGCGACCCTGGATACCCTGATGGCGGAGACCTGGCAGGCCCGTCATCTGGGCCAGCGGGCCCTGGGGCTGATGGCCGGTCACCTCGGCCTCGAGGTGCTGGGGCCGGAGGATCTCTTTGTGCCGCCCCCTGCCGCCAGCCGCCGGGAGATCCCCTTCGAGGAGGCGGTCGACATCATCGCCCTGGCTTTCGCGCGCTTTGACCCCGAGATGGGGGACTTTGCCCGCATGATGGCCGAGCGCGGCTGGATTGATGCCGCCCCCACCCCCAACCGGCGCACCGGGGCCTATTGCACCAAGTTTGCCGAGCCGGTGGAGCCGCGGGTCTTCATCACCTATGCGGGCACCATGGACAACGTCATCACGCTGGCCCACGAGCTCGGTCACGCCTGGCACAACTGGCTCATCCGCGACTTGCCCATGAGCCAGCGCAGCTACCCCATGACCCTGGCGGAAACCGCCTCCATCTTCGCCGAGACCCTGGTGCGCAGCGCCCTCTACGAGCAGGCCCGAAGCGCCGAGGAGCGTCTGGCCATTGCCTGGGCGGATGCCGATGGCGCCGCCACCTTCCTGGTCAACATCCCGGCCCGCTTCGACTTCGAGCGGGCCCTGGTGGCCGAGCGCGAGCAGGGCTATGTGTCGTCGGCCCGGCTCAAGGGGCTCACCGACGAGGCCTGGGGGCGCTGGTACGAGCAGAGCCTTGACCGCTATCACCCCCTGTTCTGGGCCGCCAAGGCGCACTTCTCCATCGCGGGCTTCGGTTTTTACAACTACCCCTACCTCTTTGGCTATCTGTTCAGCCTCGGGGTCTATCAGCAGCTGATGAGCCGCCAGGCCGCAGGGGAGGAGGGGGTGGCGAAGGCCTACCGCGCTCTGCTGCGAGACACAGGTCGCATGAGTGCCGAAGAGCTGGTCGAACGGCATTTGGGGCAGGACATTCGCGAGCCCGCCTTCTGGCAGGGGAGCTTGGCCCTGGTGGAAGCGGCGGTGGCGCGCTTCGCCCAGTGCGGCAGTTAACCTCGCCAGACCAGGTTTGCGCCATGTCCCGCCGGGGCATGGCGCTGCCACAGCCGCCCCGACGCGCGGTTTGGTGGCCCGAAGGGGCGTGATCCAAAGCAAGAAAGTGGGATGTTTTGGTGGCGCAAGGCCCTGTCGCTGGGGTAGTTTCGATAGAACCGACACAGTTTTTGAGGTCTTGTCCATGATCATCTATCTGCATGGCTTTGATGCCACCAGCCCCGGCAATCATGAAAAAGTGCTGCAGTTGCAGTTTATCGATGATGATGTGCGTTTCGTGCACTACAGCACGGTTCACCCCCGCCACGACATGAGCCACCTGCTCAAGGAAGTGAAGAAGCAGCTCGACATGAGCACCGATCCCAAACCCCTCATCTGCGGCGTGGGCCTGGGTGGCTACTGGAGCGAGCGGATCGGGTTTCTGTGCGGCATCAAGCAGGTGGTCTTCAACCCCAACCTGCACCCGGAAGAGAACATGCAGGGCAAGATCGACAGGCCGGAAGAGTACGAGGACATCGGCACCAAGTGTGTAACCGAATTTCGTAATAAAAATTCAGGAAACTGCCTGTGCATCCTTTCCGTTCAGGATGAAATCCGCGATAATCGGGACACTGAACGTGAATTGAAGAACTATTACGACATCGTATGGGATGAGCGCGAGACCCATAAGTTCAAGAACATCTCGCACCATCTGCAACGGATGAAGGCCTTCAAAGAAGCCTGAGCCATCACGTCAACCGATTTCGTTTTAGGGAGCCAATGGCTCCCTTTCGTTTTGAGGAACCAAGGAAAATCATCATGATGAATATTGTCGTTGTAGGCGGTGGCGCCGGTGGTCTCGAGCTTGCGACCAGCCTGGGCCGCAAGCTGGGCAAGAAGAACAAGGCCAGGATCACCCTGGTGGATCGCAATCGCACCCACCTGTGGAAACCCCTGCTGCACGAAGTGGCCACCGGCTCCATGGATGCGGGCATCGATGCCCTGAGCTACCAGTCCCACGCCAAGAACCACGGCTTCGAATTCCAGCTCGGCAGCTTGACCGACATCAAGCGCGACGAGAAACGCATCGTGCTGGCCCCCATCCACGACGAGAGCGGCGCCCTGGTGGTCAACGAGCGGGAAGTGGCTTACGACATCCTGGTGATGGCCATCGGCTCGGTCTCCAACGACTTCAACACCAAGGGCATCAAGGATCACTGCATTTTCCTGGACAGCCCCTCCCAGGCGCACCGCTTCTACAACAGCATGATGAACCGCTTCCTGCAGTTCGCCACCGAATACCAGCCCGGTGACAAGGTGAAGATCGCCATCGTCGGCGGCGGCGCCACCGGCGTCGAGCTCTCCGCCGAGCTCTACAACGCGGTGGAGCAGCTCTACGCCTACGGCTTCAAGAACCTCACCACAGACAGCCTGAAGGTGACCCTGGTGGAAGCGGGCCCTCGCATCCTGCCGGCCCTGCCGGAGCGCATCAGCGGCTCCGCCCATCAGGAGCTGGTGAAGCTGGGCGTGGACGTGCGCACCGCCACCATGATCACCGAGGCGACCGCCGAGGGCCTGCACACCAAGGATGGGGAGCTGATTGAAGCAGACCTCATGGTGTGGGCCGCGGGCATCAAGGCGCCGGACTTCATGAAGGAGATCGCGGGCCTGGAAACCAACCGCATCAACCAGCTGGTGGTCCACGAGACCCTGCAGACCACCCGGGACGAGAACATCTTCGTCATCGGCGACTGCGCCGCCTGCCCGCAGCCGGACGGCAAGTTCGTGCCGCCCCGCGCCCAGTCCGCCCACCAGATGGCGACCCAGGCGTTCAAGAACATCCTGGCCAAGATGAACGGCGGCGAGATGAAGCCCTACCGCTATCACGATCACGGCTCCCTGGTCTCCTTGAGCCGCTTCTCCACCGTGGGCAGCCTGATGGGTAACCTGATGCGCGGCTCCATGATGGTAGAAGGCTACATCGCGCGCATCGTCTACATCTCCCTCTACCGGATGCACCAGGTCGCCCTGCACGGCTACATCAAGACCGGCCTCATCATGCTGGTGGGCCGCATCAACCGGGTGCTGCGCCCGAGCATGAAGCTGCACTGAGTGCATGGCGGCTGCCGCTGCGAACATCAGAAAGGAGAGGCTTGCCTCTCCTTTTTTTATGGCCGACGCGGGGCGCTCCTGGCAGCGCCTGCCGCCGTTCAGGGCGAAGACGCAGAGGGCCGGTGCAGCTGCCGTCGTGTCTGCATCATCAAGGCCCCGCTTTCATCGTGGCCCGGAAGCCCTCTCCCCAGCACCGGAGCCCAAGGTCGCTGTGCGGGGGAAAGTGGCACGACACAGGCCCTATGGATGGCTCCTTGATGAACCTGGCGGACGCTGTGCTTGAAGCCCCTGACCACGCCGGGCTTATGCTTTGGCCAGCGCCTTGCTACCATGACGGCAACGGTGCTTCGCGCACCCAGCCCAACTCACAGGAGACCTCATGATCCTCTCAACCACCCCCACCCTGGAAGGCAAGACCATTCGCGAGTACCGCGGCATCGTCGTGGGCGAAGCCATCCTCGGCGCCAACATCTTCAAGGATCTGTTCGCCGGCATCCGCGACATCATCGGCGGTCGCTCCGGCGCCTACGAAAAAGAGCTGGCCCGGGCCCGGGAGATCGCCTTCGAGGAGCTCAAGGAGCGTGCCCAGGCGCTGGGGGCCAACGCCGTGGTGGGCATCGACATCGACTACGAGGTGGTGGGCCAGAATGGCAGCATGCTGATGGTCAGCATCAGCGGCACCGCCGTGGTGATCTAGCCCGCCAGTGCCCGGCCCTGCATGGCCAAACGCCCCGTCACAAGCCGACCTCGAGGTCGGCTTTTTGTCGGGTGTGGCGCGCAAAGGTGGGTGCAAGTGAGTGGGGCTCAAGGCCTGAACGTATCGAATGCCCCGATGGTTCTGGGCTGGTCGGGAATGAGAGAAAAAGCGGCCCGGCCCGGAGAAGGTGCGGGAACATGGGGGGGCACAGGGCCTGAAGGTCGGCAAAGTTGTTCAATTTTACTATTCGATAATGAGTTATCGTTTGATATATCTAAACAAAAAATGACCTGTCAGGGGTCGTAGAGCCCAGGTCGGGACGAACATGGCGAGGTGCAGGCGGCACTGTACTCGCATCCCGCCCATAAAAAGAGGTCGCCCGGGCGACCTCTTTGTCGTCTGCTATTTCGCTGCGGCTCAGGGCAGGGCATCGGGCCGGAAGGTGTTGCAAGGATCTGTGTCCCTCGTGTCTCAATCGATCAGGGCAATGCATCGGGCCGGAAGCTGGCGCGGATCTGCGGCACCAGGGGGGAGGGGTCGAAGCCTTTCTCCTCCCCGAGCACCGGGTGGAGCAGGGGTTGGTCACGGATGGGGGTGAGGTCCCCCGCCAGCAGCTGCCTTGTGGCCTGCCCCATCTGGTAGAGCTGGCGCACCGGGTCGAACTGGCGGGCGAGATCCAGCCCGTCCCCGGCCCGGGTGAAGGCCATCATGGGGATCTGGTAGCTGGCATCCCGTGGCGGTTTGGCGCCGTGGATGCCCTTGCCGGCCGACATCAGGAAGGGCTGGTGGTCCCCGAAGGCCACCACCAGGTAGCGCTTGCCGGAGCTGTCCAGGGTCTTGAGCAGCCGCTCCAGGGAGGCCATGGCATCCACCACCCCGGTGTAGTAGGTGTTGAGCAACTGGGTATCCGCCGGGCTCTGATCCGGGCAGGCGCCGCTGCGCTGCTGGGCCCGGTAGCGATCCCCGTCGAAGGGGCCGTGCCCCTGCATGGTGACCGCGTAGGCGAACAGGGGCTGATCGTCCTGGTTGCTGCGTTTGAGCAGGTGATCGATGAGGGCATCGTCGGAGATGTAGAGCCCCTTGTGCTCGAGGGCGGTGAAGCGGGTATCGAACCAGCGCTCCTGGTAGCCGAGGGCCGGGATCGCCTTGGCGCGGCCCCAGAACTTCTCCACATAGGGGTGGGCGAACAGGGTCTGGTAGCCGCTCTGGGCTGCGCTGCGCGCAAGGCCGGGCACCTTGTCCGAGAGGTAGTAGTAGGGCACCACCCCCTGTTTGAGCAGGCCCACCGGCAGGCCGGTGTTCATCTCGAACTCCGCCAGTACCGTCATGCCCCCCGTGGTGGGGGAGTGGATGGTCTTGCGCCATTGGGCCACGCTGGCGGGCAGGCTCAAGGTGGGGGCGGGGGCGCAGAGACGGCCCTGCCAGTCAAGCCAGAGTGACTCGTATTGCAGCACGATCACCAGATCGAAGCGGGGAGCCCTGGGCTGGGCGGGCAGGCTCAGCTCCGGGGTGCGCTCGTTGATCTGCAAGGGGTAGCGAAACACGTTGCCGCTTTGCAGCATCTCGTCCACCAGGTTGAACAGGTAGAGGCCGGGGCCGGCGCGGATGATGTCCCTGTGGTAGTTCACCGCCCTGTCCACGTAGCGGATGTTGGCCCCGAGCAGCTTGTTGCCGGTCTGGGTGGCGAACACGCAGAGGGCGAAGAAGGCGGCGGTGGCGGCGGCGGTGCGCAGCAAGCCCCGCAGGATCCAGCGAGAGAGGGCGAAGCGCCACACCAGAAAGAGGAGCCCCAGCACGACGAGCACCGGCACCACAGGGTGCTGATCGAGCAGGATGTGCAGCAGGGCCAGCAGGTTGCCCAGATCGTCCCCCCCCAGCGGCACCCCGTAGATGGCGATCTTCATGAAGTTGGCGAGTAGCCCGATGCCCGAGAGGGCGGTGAAGAGCAGCCCCATATAGAGGCTGAAGCCCGCGAGGGCGCAGAGGCTCCAGCCCAGCACCATGCTGCCCCAGGCGAGGTAGTAGTGCTCTGGCCGAAAGCCCGACCAGAACAGGAATTCCCCCAGCTTGAACACCACGAAGCCGTGAAGCAGCACGAAGGTGAGGTTGCCGAGCAGCAGGCTGCCTGCCACCCGGGCGCGGTAGCTTCGGCGCAGCCGCGGCAGCAGGGCCTTGAGCACGGCGGCGCTCACCAGCAGCACCAGCAGCAGGCTGGTCATCAGGTAGAGGAGGTTGAAACCGCGCTCCGGCAGGGTCTGGAGGATCTGGCTGTATTCGACGCTCTCCGGCCTGTCTGCCAGCAGCAGCCCGATGCGCAGCTGGTAGCGGCTGTCCAGGGCGTCGTCGGGGGCGCGCAGGGCGCTGTTGAGGCTCAGGGTGCAGCGCTCCTTGCGGCACTTCTGGCGCTTGTCCACCGCCTGGCTCAGCTGATCGATGCGTACCCCTTTGTCGTTGAGCAGCTCCACCCGTACCTTGTCCCCCTCCTGCAGGGGTTTGAGCAGTTGCCACTGGCTGCGCACCACCAGATAGAAGCCCCGGTTGTCACTTTTGTAGAGCAGGCTGTAGCGATTGAGGGTCGCGATGGGCTGATCCGCCGGGCCCAGAATGAGGGGGGCGGCACGCCCGAGCCAGCTGACGGGGTTGAGCAGCGGCAGGGCGAGGGTCAGCAGCAGCAGGGCGGTCAGCAGACCCAGCAACAGCCCGGCCAGGGGCTGGGAGGCGGGGCGGTGGCCGGTGACGGGGGCATTCATAAGGGCTCATCCTTGGAGCGGTCATGGCAGCGACGACTGCCTCTATTTTGACCCGATGGTGCGTGGCTTGTTCCTTGATGTCAATTTAATGACAACAAGATGAATATTCCGTGATGAGCACAGTGAAGCAATTTGTGATCCCGATCCGCCAGGGGCACTCATTCTGTGATGAAAGCGTCATCATGAGCCTTTGCTGCTGGTCTGGGAGGGGGGCGCTGTTTAGTCTCTCAGTAACGGTTGGAGGTACATGTATGAATCCCAAAGTTGCGGCGCGTCAGGCCAGATTGCTCCAGATGCTGGAGAGCAAAGAAGAGATCCGGATCGGGCGGGAGCGGGACTGCCCCCTGCCGCTGCCCCAGCTCGTCCGGCTGACCGAGGATCACCCGGACGTCGTCAAGGTCTACGGTCACGGGCTCACCGCCGAGGTGTTCCATCTCAAGGTGGAGGGGCACCACTGGTGCCTGAAACGCTGCCGCCAGGACTCTCTGGTGGCCAATGTGGACGGCAAGACCGCCTTTCTCACCGAGCTGGAGCGGCGTCGGGAGATAGAGAGCCTGCGGGAGCTGCACCCCACCATCCTCTCCAACGTGGTCTGCACCAGTTTCGGCTCCGCCCGGGCCGGGGTGCTGGTCTCCCCCTGGCTGCGGGGGGAGCCGGTGCGCACGCTCTGCGAGCGCAACCTGGCGCAGATGCTGGCGGTGGAGGCGGAGCTGGCCCGCTGGGGCTGGTTTGACTGGGATCCGAGCCCGGGCAACCTGCTGGATGACGGCCAGCATATCTCGGTGTTCGATTTTGGCTACATGTGGCCCTTCGATCCCCTGCACGAGTTCAATTCCAACGGCCTCACCGATCCCGACTTCCACGTGCCTGAGCGGCTGGAAACCCGCACCCTCTCCGGGCTCTGGCTGGACGAGGCGGATCCCTTGCCGCTGTTTCGCCGCTGGCGCGAGCTCTGCCTCGCCTGGGCCAGGGGAGAGCTGCAATACCTGTCGCGGGAGGGGGCGAGCGCCCCCGTGCTGGCGCGGATGCAGGGACTGGTGGGGGAGTGGAGTGCGGCGCTGGCAAGCGACGAGGCGCTGGCGGCCAACTGGTGGCGCGACATGTACCGCAGCCATCGGCTCGACATCCTGGACGACCTCAGCGGCAAGAGCTGCGGCCCGCTCACCCTGCGCCGCCTCGACTGGCTGGAGCAGGCGGTACAGGAGCACTTCCCGGCCCTGGTGGACAATCTGGCCCCTGACGAAGCGGGGCTCGGTCAGGCCGGGTTGCTGCAACGGCTGGGAGGGCTGCGCGAGCAGATCCGGGCCAATCTGCTGCCCACCCGGGCTACCCTGGTCACCAGCTGATGGTGGAAGAAGAGTGACAAGAGGGGCGCCGCGGCGCCCCTCTTTGCTGAGTGGGGAAGGCCGCCCCGGGTGTGATGGGGCGGAGGAGGCTCGTTGTGTGCCAGCGCTGGGGCGACTCAGTCGAGCAGTTCCCGGTGCAGGCAGTTGACGATGTGGCCCGCCTCGTCCTCTTTGACCAGGAAGCAGAGGTTGTGGGCGCTGGCGCCGTAGCAGATCATCCGGATGTTGTGCTCGCGGATGGCGTCGAACACCTGGCTGCCCACCCCGGCCGCCTCGCTCATGCGGTTGCCGATGAGCGCCACCAGGGCGAAGCCGGTCTCCACTTCCACCTTGCACAGCTGGCCGAGCTCCGCCAGCACCTTGTCGTTCAGGATGGGTTCGCCGTTGCTCTGGCTGCCGGTGTGATCCAGGGTCAGGGAGACGCTCACCTCGGAGGTGGTGATGAGATCCACCGAGATGCGGTGACGGGCCAGGATGCCGAACACCTCGGCCAGGAAGCCGTAGGCGTGGAACATGTTGAGGCTGTGCAGGGTCACCAGCACCTGCTGGCGGCGCAGGGCCACGGCCCGGAACAGCGGGTTGCTGCGGGTGGTGGCGCGGATCCAGGTGCCACCGGCGGCGGGGTCCTTGGCGGAGCCCACGAACACCGGGATGTCCTGGCGCAGCGCGGGTTGCAGGGTGGCCGGGTGCAGCACCTTGGCGCCGAAGGTGGCCATCTCCGCCGCCTCCACGAAGCTGATTTCGGGGATGGGGCGGGCGCGGGTAACCAGGCGGGGATCCGTGGTGTAGATGCCGGGCACGTCGGTCCAGATCTCGATACTGCCTGCGTCCAGTGCCTCGGCCAGGAGGGCCGCGCTGTAGTCGGAGCCGCCACGGCCGAGGGTGGTGGTGCGACCATCGCCGTCGGCACCGATGAAGCCCTGGGTGATGACCAGGCTGTCACCCAGCAACGGGCCCACCGCCTGCTGGCAGAGGGCGCGGGTCGCCGCGAGATCCACGGTGGCCTTGCCAAAGCGGCTGTCGGTGCGCAGCAGTTGGCGCGCATCCTGCCACTGGGCCTTGACCCCGCGCTGGTGCAGGAGTTCGGTGAAGAGACGGGTGGACATCAGCTCGCCGCAGGCGATGAGGCGATCGGCGAGTTCGGCGTCGGTGTGCTGACTGGCCTGACGGGCCATGGTGCGAATGTCGCCGAGCTGGGCATGGATGAGGGCGCTCACGTCGCCCGGGTTGCCAAGGGCGGCCAGAATGGCCAGCTGGATGTCGGCAAGCCTGGCAAGCTGGGCATCCTGTCCGGCTTCGTCCAGTTCACCCTGAGCCAGGCTCACCAGCAGGTTGGTGACGCCGGCGCTGGCGCTCAGCACCACCACCCGGGTCGCCGGATTGGCCAGCACCACGTCGGCGCAGTGGTTCATGGCCGCGGCATTGGCGACGCTGGTTCCGCCAAACTTGGCGACATTGATCGGGTTCATTGCATACTCCTGTCTCAAGGTGAAAATCCGGTTTCATCGGGCAAATAGAGAGGAGGAGGCAAAAAATGGCAGGAAAACGCGAGGATCCCGGCCAGAAGCACTCCACCTGCAGAGCCCATCCCGTACCCGCCCTAAGTGGGGCGCGGTGTGGGATGACCACTACCGATGACAACCCGGGGGATTCAGCCCCCGCAGCCGACGTGGCGGTGTCCAGTCACTCGCCTCGTCTCGGCGCTGCTCCCCCTGACCCAAGTTCACCGGACACTGGTGTCCTCCCCTGGGCTGCCTGGGCAGCGCTCCTCTTCTGGTGCCACCTGTGACAGGTGGCGTGCATGTACAAATACCTTGGTCTGGATTGCACTGTCAATCGAGTTCGTAAAAAAGAACAAAATTGACGGTAACCAGGCACAAGATCAATCAGTTACGAAATGGTCTTGGACAAAACCTTGGAGCGACGCTGCCAGTTGTAGAAGCGCTGGCGCTCCACCGGCAGATCTTCGACTTCCAGGGGATCGAAGCCCCGCTCCCGGAACCAGTGGATGGAGCGGGTGGTGAGCACGAACAGGCGACGGATGCCGAGCCGCCTGGCCCGTTCGGCCACCTTGGCGATCAGGGTGTCTCCCCGGTTGGAGTTGCGATACTCCGGGTGGATGGCGACGCAGGCCATCTCGGCCATGGCTTCTTCCATGAAGCAATAGAGCGCGGCGCAGCCGATGATGAGGCCGTCCCGCTCGATGATGGTGAACTTGTCTATCTCCATCTCCAGCTGCTCCCGGGAGCGGCGCACCAGGATCCCTTCCTCTTCCAGCGGACGGATGAGATCCAGGATGCCGCCGATGTCCTCAATGGTGGCGGCCCGGGCCCGCTCGGCGCTTTCGCGCACGATCTGGGTACCCAGCCCCTCGCGGCTGAACAGCTCCTGCAGCATGGCGCCGTCGTCCTGATAGCTCACCAGGTGGGAGCGGGGTACGCCACCCCGGCAGGAGGCGATGGCCGCGCGCAGGTAGCGGGCGGTGCCTGACATCTCTTCCCCCGCCTGCTCCAGCGCCACCAGCAGCTCTTCGGCCTGCTCGGGGAAGAGCTCGGAGATGGCCTCCCCGTGCCTGTCCATTACCCCCTGGGTGCTGCTGAAGCAGATGAGCTTGTCGGCTTTGAGATCCACCGCCACCCGGCGGGCTACCTCTTCCGAGCTCAGGTTGAAGCTCTCGCCGGTGACCGAGCAGCCAATGGGGGAGATGAGCACCAGGCCGTGCTGATCCAGCTGGCGGGTGATCCCCTCCACATCGATGCGACGCACCCGGCCGCTGTGGCAGAAGTCGATGCCGTCATCCACACCCAGCGGCTGGGCGGTGACGAAGTTGCCGCTCACCACGCTGATGCGGGCCCCCTGCATGGGTGTGTTGGCGAGCCCCATGGAGAGCTGGGCGGTGATGTCGTATTGCAGACCGCCGCACACCTGCTTGATGATGGCGAAACTGGCATCGTCGGTGACCCGGATCCGCTTGTGATACTGGGCCTGGATGCCGGCGCGGGCCAGGGCCTCGTCATTTTGCGGACGCGAACCAAACACCAGTACCAGGCGGATCCCCAAGGTCTGCAGCAGGGCGATGTCGCTGACGATGTTGGCGAAATTGGGGTGACAAATGGCTTCCCCGCCGATCATCAGGACGAAGGTGGCACCCCGGTGCACATTGACATAAGGGGTGGATTGCCGAAAGGCATGGACCAAGCTGGGTTCGCGTTCACGCACGTGTTTCATTCCATAAAAAAGCAGCAATTTGCCCAATATATGAAAATAAATTCACAAATCAAGACTAAATATCGACTTGGTGTTTTTTTGTCGCCATTTTGACCAGTGCGGGCGGGGAGGGGAAGACGCAGGCGAG
>NZ_JBFOCW010000080.1:0-1117 GCF_040908005.1 Aeromonas sp. s1(2024)
CACCTGACACCGGCCTCAAACCGGTGTCTTGTTTACGCTACTTTAGTGCGCACTTCCTTCGGTATCAATTTCAGACCCTTCTTGAACATGCTGTAAGGCGTCTGTCCCTCCATCATCCTGCCCTGATGTGGCCGCTGGGTGTTGTAGTGTTCCAGGTAGCTATCCAGGTCTGTCTGCATCTGCTCTACCGACTCATACCAGGTCGTCCTCCCCTTGATACGGAAGTGTTCATCCAGCAGTGTGCGATGCAGCCGTTCGATAAAGCCGTTGCTCTGCGGCCTGCGTACCTTGGTTGTCCGGTGCTCAATCCCCTCCAGTTGCAGGAACAGCTCGTAGGGATGGTGGTCAGCTCGTCCACAGAACTCGCGCCCGTTATCCGACAGGATGGTATAGACCCGTGCCTCGTGGGCCTCGAAAAACGGCAGTACCGTTTCATTGAGCACATGAACCGAGGTCACCGGCAGCTTGCTGGTGTAGAGCCGTCCCCAGGCGTGGCGGCTATAGCAGTCCAGCACGGTTTGCAGATACACCTTGCCAACCCCCTTGAGCGCGCCGACGAAGAAGGTGTCGACCGCCACCAGTTCTCCGGTGTAGTGAACCTCAATCTGGCGTTCGCGAAACTCGGGGCTGAAGCGTTCGAGCAGGCGGATCTGCTCGTCATTGAGCTCAATGGTCTGCTCCCGGTGAGTTTTCTCAAGGCGCAGCAAGCGGTCGTGTTTGGAGAGCAAGTCGTGCCGTTGCCACACGCCACGCACACCGCCCGCACTGACATTGATGCCTTGCAGAGCCAGTTCTTGCGCGACCCGCAGCGGGCCATGAGTTGGTCTGGTGAGGGAGTAATCGAGGATGGCCTGTTCAATCTCGGGAGCGACCCGATTGGGATGAGCCCCTTTACAGCCGGGCAATTTGTCGAGCAATCCCTCGGCGCCATAGGTCTGGTAATTACGGCGAATTTCGTAGAACTGCTGACGGCTGTAGCCGATGAGCTTGCAGGCTTTGCTGACATTATTGAGCTCTTTGGCGAGCTCTAGCAGGCTGAGTTTGCGACGTGCTACTTTCTCGTTGGTGGTCATACGGTGACTCCGGATAACACGGTAGGGGTACCGTTTTGTTATCC
>NZ_JBFOCW010000081.1:0-37885 GCF_040908005.1 Aeromonas sp. s1(2024)
TGGTGAGGTGTCCGAGTGGCTGAAGGAGCACGCCTGGAAAGTGTGTATACGGCAACGTATCGAGGGTTCGAATCCCTCCCTCACCGCCAAATAAAACAAAAGGCCCTGTCGCAAGACGGGGCCTTTTGTTTTTCCGGTAGCCGGCAATCTGGTCTCTACCCGGTATCGACAGGCGGGTGGACTAGCCCGCTTGGACAGCCGAAGGCTGCCCGCAGGGCGAGCGCCAGGGATGGTGCGAGTCAATCCCGACCCAGCACCAAATTAGAAAAACCGACCTCAGGGTCGGTTTTTTGCTTTCTGAGCCAGCCGTACACACCCTTATTCCCGTCACGGTGTTATCTCTTCAGCTTGGAGATAGAGGGGACATTTCTGTACTTGTACTCCCGGGGCAGCCCTTAGTCGACAGGCAGCTCATCCGTTGCCATCTCATAGGCATCAAATTGCTCGGCAGGGATCGCCACGCGGCCCGGTTTCACAAACAGGGTCGCGATGGAAGGTGCGTTCAGCAATGACGACAAGATGGAATCCCTGGCGTCTACCCCTTCCTGCAATACAGTGAGCTGGACTACCGACAGTACGCCGTCCTCATGAGCCATTTCGAGGCATACGGCTGCACCGTGATCGCGGCACCATGTGCTCAGGCGCCTTGGGGGCGAAGCGTACAAATACGCTCACCCTCTGCTGGCATCGCGGGACTTGCTGATCCCATGGAGGGGTTGCTCACCGATAACCTGATATTGCGTGCCACTAATAGACACAATGACATTCGCTAAAAATTTAGGCTCCATGCAGAGCCTAAATATTCCTTCTCTCATCGAAGCCATGGGCAGATACGCGAAAATCTTGCCGGCGTGATTGTGATAGTAATCACAGTTCGAGCGTTTAGATTTATCCTTCCTCGACCGGGTCACTCCTTTTGTTACACTGCGTGACATCATCCTGAATAAGGACGCGGCTGCGCTCGGTGAATTACCATGTTTAATAATCAGTTGGTCTCAACATTAAATGCCTTCGAGTTCAAGGTATATAACTATGTAATAAAGAACCATCAGACGGTTATCTATATGACGGTCAGGGAATTGGCCGAAGCCTGTGATGTGTCGACCGCCACCATATTGCGATTTTGTAAGAAGATGAATTGCAGCGGTTATGCGGAATTCAAAGCCTATCTAAAAATGAATGCCGAGAAGCGCGGCGAAATATCGCTGCCACACGGTGCCAACGAGTTCCTCTCTTTTTTCAAGAGCATCAACAATGACGAATTCGACGCCTTGATCGCGAGCGCCGCCGAGCAGATCGCGGGGGCCGAGCGGGTGATCTTCGTGGGGGCGGGCAGCTCGGGCACGCTGGGGCGCTACGGGGCGCGCTTCTTCTCCAACATCGGCAAGTTCAGCAACCACATCGATGATCCCTACTACCCGGTCAACACCGACATGTACAAACAGGCGGTGGCGATCGTGCTCTCGGTCTCCGGGGAGACCACCGAGATAATCAAGTTGGCGAAGCAGTTTCTGTTTCATCACTGCAAGCTCATCACTATTACCAGCAATAATAAATCCACCCTGGCCCAGATGGCGGATTTCAATATTTCATATCATGCGGCCAGGCTGGTGGTCGACAATGAATATGATATTACCACCCAGGTGCCGGTGATTTATATCATCGAATCCATCGGTCGCCAGTTGGCAAACAAGATAAGTGCCGAGGTGTCACAGGGTGTGTCTTTTATGTAACAAGTAACAAAGCGGGTATTTTGTTATATCGTGACAAGGATGAATGCTTTCCCTACCATCGATTCATAACATTTGAATTGTTTCGATATTAATTAATAAATGGCAGGGAAGGATCATTATGGCAATAAACTATGCGGACTCGGCGAAACAGATCGTCGAGTTGATTGGTGGTGACAGCAACGTCATCAGCGTCACCCACTGTGCCACCCGGCTGCGGTTTGTCCTAAAAGAGATGGGACGGGTCGACAAGGAGGTGTTGAAACGGGTGCAAGGGGTCATCACCGTCATCGAGTCCAGCGGTCAGCTGCAGGTGGTGATCGGCAACCACGTCGGGGATGCCTATCGGGAAGTGCAAAAACGGGTGCAGATCGACGAAAACGCCGTGGTCGACGCCCCCAAGGTGGGTATGGTGAACCACCTGATGGACATCATCTCCAGCATCTTCGCCCCCTTCCTCTACCCACTGGCCGCCTGCGGCGTGTTGCAGGGGCTCATCTCCTTCTTCGCCGCCATCGGCTGGATGGACACCGCCAGCGGCACCTTCCGCATCCTCAACTTCGTCTCCTGGACCGGCTTTACCTTCCTGCCGGTGATGGTCGCCTTCACCGCGGCCAAGAAGTTCAACGTGAACCCCTTCACCGCCGTGATCGCCGCCTGCGCCCTGGTGTCGCCCGATTACATGAACATGCTGACCGCGAACAAAATCATCCTGGCAAACTCCGCGGATCCGGCGGTGCAAGCGCTGATGCAGTCGGCGATGGAGAACCCGGCCATCAACGAGGCCATCGTCAACCTGGTGGGGGTTCCCCTTAACAGCGCGCCGCTCAGCTTCCTCGGTCTGCCGGTGCAGTACCTGAGCTACACGGCCTCGGTGATCCCCATCATCCTGATGGTGTGGGCCATGTCCTATGTGCAGCGCTTCTTCGAGCGGATCCTGCCGGTGGTGGTACGCAACCTCTTCACCCCCATGTTCTGCCTCGCCATCATGGTGCCCCTGACCCTGCTGGCCTTCGGCCCCATCGGCAACCTCATCGGCGGCGCCATCGGTGGCATCTACAACACCCTCTATCACCTGAGCCCGTCCATCGCCGGCTTCGTGGTGGGGGCTGTCTGGACACCCCTGGTGACCCTCGGCGTGCACTGGGGCATCACCCCGGTGACGGTGGGCAACTACGCCACCCTGGGCTATGACACCTTTACCGGCCTGCAAGCCTCCGCCGTGTTCGGCATCGCCGGCGCCGTGTTCGGGGTCTACTTCAAGGCCAAGGATCCCGAGCTGAAAAGCGTGACCCTCTCGGCCGGCGTGACCGCCCTGTTTGGCATCACCGAACCCGCCATCTACGGGGTGGCCCTGCGCTTCAAACGCCCGCTCATCTGCGGCTGCCTGGCCGGTGCCATCGGTGGTACGGTCGCGGGAGCCTTCAACGCGGTCTCCTGGAGTTACTGCATCCCCGGCATCGCCGTGCTGCCGGTGTTCTTCAAAGAGGGCCACATGGCGCAGTTCCTGGGCTTCCTGCTCTCCATCGGCGTAGCCTTTACCCTGGGCGTCATCTTCTCCTGGATGGCGGGCTTTCAGACAGATGCCGAAATAAGCCAACCCCAGCCGCTGACATCCAAAGCCGTATAAGGAGCGACAAGTCATGAACAACGCATTACCGAAAGACTTTCTGTGGGGGGGGGCGGTCGCCGCCCACCAGGTAGAAGGGGGCTGGGATCAGGGCGGCAAGGGGCTCAGCATCGTCGATGTGCTCACCAGCGGCGCCCACGGGGTGGAGCGCGTCATCACCGACAAGATTGAGGCCGGTCATCGCTACGCCAACCACGAGGCGGTGGATTTCTACCACCGCTACAGAGACGACATCGCACTGTTTGCCGAGATGGGCTTCAAGTGTTTTCGCACCTCCATCGCCTGGTCGCGCATCTTCCCGCTGGGGGATGAGGCCGAGCCGAACGAGGCGGGGCTGCGTTTTTATGACGACATGTTCGACGAGCTGCTGCGCCACGGCATCGAGCCTGTCATCACGCTCTCCCACTTCGAGATGCCGAACCACCTGGTGACCCAATACGGCGGCTGGAAGAGCCGCACCGTGCTGGACTGCTTCGTGCGCTTTAGCGAGGTGGTGCTGCGCCGCTACCAGCACAAGGTCAAATACTGGATGACCTTCAACGAGATCAACAACCAGCGCAACTGGAAGGTGCCGCTGTTTGGCTACTGCTGCTCCGGGGTCATCTACAACCAGGAGCCGAACCCGGAAGAGTGTATGTACCAGGTGCTGCACCATCAGTTCGTGGCGAGCGCCAAGGTGGTCAGTCTGGGCCATGAGATCAACCCGGGCTTGCAGATCGGCTGCATGCTGGCCATGGTGCCCCTCTACCCCTACTCCTGCCACCCGGACGATGTGATGTATGCGGAAATCGCCATGCGCGAGCGCTTCCTGTTCGGGGACGTTCACATGCGCGGCCATTACCCCGCCTATATCCGCAAGGAGTGGCAACGCAAGGGCTATGAGATTGTCATGGAAGCGGGGGATGAGGAGACGCTGCGGGCGGGCTGCGCCGATTACATCGGGCTGAGCTACTACATGAGCAACGCGGTGCGGGCCCACGGCGCCGGCACGGGCACCGCCTTGTCGGGCTTCGAGGGCAGTGTACCCAACCCCCATGTGAAGGCCTCAGAATGGGGTTGGCAAATCGACCCGGTGGGGCTGCGTTACACCCTGAACCTGCTCTATGGCCGCTACGAGAAGCCGCTGTTTATCGTCGAGAACGGCTTCGGGGCGCGGGATCAGAAAGACGAGCGGGGAGAGATAGACGATGACTACCGCATCGCTTACCTGCGCGCCCATATCGAGCAGATGAAGCTCGCCATCGTCGAAGACGGGGTGGATGTCATGGGCTACACCCCCTGGGGATGTCTCGACTGCGTTTCCTTCACCACAGGGGAGTACAGCAAGCGCTACGGCTTTATCCACGTGGACAAGAACGACGACGGCAGCGGCAGCTTTGCGCGCAGCAAGAAGCGCAGCTTCGACTGGTATCGCCAGGTCATCGCCAGCAACGGCGGGACACTATAACTGGGTGATTCAATATGCTGCCTTGATTAAATAAAACCTGTTATTGATACCGCAAAGTGCCATTTAACTATGTGGCTATGCAGGTTTTTTAATGTAAAGGCAGTGTAATATCTTCCCCTGACAAGGCTGGTGTGACATGTCGACACTGAGTTGTCGAGCCGTGGATCCCGCCCTTATCCGCAATAAGAAAAACCGACCTGATGGTCGGTTTTTTGTTTTGGCTGTTCTGCCTGGTACCGCTCAGACGCTGCCTTAGTTTGCCATCCCCCCTCGGATTTTGTCTGCCAGCCAGCGCGGTGAGCCCATGTGCCTTATTTCACCGCTATTTCACTACTTCCAGCACCGGCATCGGGTACTTGCCTTCGCGAATGGCTTTGTTCGGCCCATACAGCCGCATGATGATGTAGGCATCCTTCTCCGGAATGGGCAGCCAGTTCGGGTTGCTGGCATCCCCCTTGGCACTGAGCTCTATGGTGTACATACCATCCGGGCCCGGCTTGAGGGTGCGATCCCCACGGCTGTGGCGGTTGATGGTGTTATGGGCCATCAGCTTGTTATCCGTGCCGTAGACGGTGAAGGACCAGAACTGGCTGACCTCGGGCGCCTTGAAATGCATGCGGTATTGCTTGCCGTTGGCGCCGTTGATGCTCTGGCCATCGGATCCCTTGAGTGCCTGTAGATAGACGGACTCTTCCGGCGGTAGTCCCCATTGTCCGATCAGGGTGCCTTCGGCGAACAGATCGCGCTTCTGGTTTTGAAGCTCAGCCCGGGTGCCGAGCAGCCCTTCCGAGCTGGTCATCTTGGGCAGGAGCGCGTTGAGATAGGCCAAGCCCTGTTTCTCGCCTTGCTTCGCCGCGGCCATTTGCGCCGCGCTCAGCTTGGTGTTGCAGGGCGCGAGGCCCGTCTCCTTGTACTGCGCCAGCCAGTGCTTGTCGGCGGTGCCCATGTCCCCCTGACACAGCACGAAGTTGACCCGCTGCAACCAGTTGGTGCTCGCCGGATCCGGCCACTGGTGCTCGGTGGCTTTGGGCCCAGGCTGGCCGAGATAGGCCGACAGGGTGCGCACGTTCCAGTCATCCATGTAGCCAAGGGCGACCTTCTCGTCGTCCTTGCTGGTGGCCATGATGCGGCCCATCACTTTGAGGATGTCGGAGTCGACGCGGATCACCTCGGTGACGCTGGCCGGCGTCTCGCCTTTCCAGCTACGGGAGGCAAACATGAAGTGACCCCCCTTGGTGCCGTGGGTGCGGGAGCCGATCATCGAGGTGGTGTAATGGCCCATGTCCATGGTGTGCAGGATCCAGTAACGGCCCTTGTCCATGTCCGGCACGCTGATGATCACCGGCTCCGCACTGAGATCCAACCAGCCCTGCAGGTGCAGGGTATCGTTGTTGATGGTCGGGTGATCGGTGTAGGTATCGTCCGCCAGGTGGCGAATGTTCTGGAAGCGGTTCAGCGGGGTGTCGGTCTTGACCGCCGTTTCATAGAAGAACTTGTAGGCCTCATCCATGGAATAGCCGTAGATATAGGCATCTTGTGCCATTTTATCAGTGATTTGTGCCATGGCAGGCATGGCTGCGATACATAACACTGCCGCAAGGGATAGCTTTCTCATAAGTGCTCCACTCCTGTTCATGGTTTATGCGCGCTCGAAATCCGCCAGCTTGAAGGTCTTGTGGTTTAATTCGTCGGTCGGGCCATAGAAACGCATGGCCGGCAGCGGGCGTTTGCCACTGGTCGGGATCCAGTTGTTTTCCTTGCCTGGCGGGGCGGTCGGGCCCACGTAGAGGGTGATGCTGCCGTCCGGATTCTTGGCCATCTTGTCGAGATCGTAGGAGGAGAGGGTGGTGCGCCCGCTCTCGCTGTAGATAAAGGACATGGTGTCGCGGTTGTAGACCGTCAGTGCCCAGAACTGCTTGACCGGCATCTTGGCCGGGATGGTGAGCTTGTAGAGCTGACCGGCTTCCAGCAGTTTGCCGTTGTTGTCCGCGAGGCACATCAGGTACTGGGTGGCCGGGGTATCGCTCAGCGCCTTGGGCATATAGGTACACCAGAAGTACTCGGCGGCGCGATTGATGAGGTCGATGCGATCCTCATAAGTGAAGGTGAAGGTCTTGTTGTCATCGCTCTGCAAGAGGGAGGCGTAGTGCCTGTCAGGCCAGTAGCGTTTCTCCTTCGGGAAATTGTCATACCAATGCTGCATGTAGAACCAGGCATCGATGGCCGCCTGGCGCATCGCCTTGCGGGTTTTCTCATCCGGGTTGAATGAGGTGCCGCGACCTATGCCAAGGGAGGTGAGCATCCCCATCATCACCTTGTCCTGCTCGCGCACGGGTTCGACGCTGGCCACTGCATGCAGGTCGTCGAAGTGACGCTCGTCGTAGTAGGGCAGGGTCGGGTAGCGCTTGTTGCCCGGATCGACGAAGCGCTGGGTCGGCGGATTGCTCGCCTCGGAGAGAGAGTACATGCGCAGGCGCTTGGAGTAGTGATAGGCATCGTTCGTCGACTTGCCGGGCGCTGGCACAGAGCGAAAGGCAAACGCCACGCGATAATTCGGGGAAGGAACATGCAGATAGCCGGCCGGGATCGGCTCGCTGTAGCCGGGGGGCGTCAGCAAAAACTTGCCGCCCTTGCCTTGGTCGAGCCCTGCCGGGCCCACATCCGCGATGGTGAATTGCCAGGCATCGACAATCTGCCCATACAGGCTGCCATCCGGGCCCGCAGCGGGCACTTCCAGCACGGTGGGGCCGTGTTGCAAGTCGGTGAAGGCCGTGATGTAGGGGGTGGTGCTGTTGGCCGTGATGGCCTCGAGATGCGGGGTGGCAGGCTTGGCATAGGCGATGATGTCGTTGTCTTTGAGACCCAGATTGTCGAAGGCGGCGCGCCGGAAGCTGTAGATGGCGACCGCCGGCATGTTCCACAAGACAGCCTCGAAGGCCCGCTGGTACTTGATCTGGTACTCAAAATCTTCGACCGAGCTGACGGAGCCCGCTGGCGGCAGGCCACTCTCGGTTTCACCTGGTTGGCCGGCGCCATGGCGCAGTGGTGTCTTCAGTGACAACCCTTCGGCAAACGCCGGAGTCGGAAGTCTCAATGTCGTCAGACCGACGGCGGATCCCAGTGCTAGCTTGTAAAACTCTCTGCGTGTAATTGGCATTTAAACATCCTTGCTGATGTGGGTCGCTTCAATTCTATCCCGATGACTATAGAAGGATTCTTGTGAAGACTCGGGCCTGAGTGTCATACGTGAACATTTCATGGGACGGCGATCATGTCCACTCATTGAAATGGGGTTGTGCCCATGAAGGTGAGCGCGTCAGGCCCTGCTGGGGTATTTCCTGGTTTCCCGGGGCTGGGGGCATTGGCCATCTCCCCTTGCGGGTTGGTCGATGGCAGCACTCAAAGGGGAGGGATGGGACTCCCCTTTAGCATCGATAAAAAAGCCCGGTAGTGATACCGGGCTTGGTGGTCGAGCAGTGCTTTAGCCTCAGGCGAGGTCGAAGCGATCCAGATTCATCACCTTGGTCCAGGCCGCCACGAAGTCCTTCACGAACTTCTCCTTGGCATCCGCACTGGCGTAGACCTCCGCCAGGGCGCGCAGCTGGGAGTTGGAACCGAACACCAGATCGACCCGGGTTCCGGTCCACTTCACCTTGCCGCTCTGGCGATCACGGCCTTCATAGACTCCCTGGCTGCCCGCCGCCGGCTTCCACTCCGTGCCCATGTCGAGCAGGTTGACGAAGAAGTCGTTGGAGAGGGTACCCGGGGCGGCGGTAAAGACCCCGTGGCAGTTGCCCGCGTTGGTGCCGAGCACCCGCATGCCGCCCACCAGTACCGTCATCTCGGGGGCACTCAGGGTGAGCAGCTGCGCCTTGTCGATCAGCATGGTCTCCGCGAAGCCCGCGCACTCGCCCGCGTAGTTGCGAAATCCATCGGCGAGGGGCTCGAGCACCGCGAAGGAGTCCACATCGGTCTGGGCCTGGGAGGCATCCATCCGGCCCGGAGTGAAGGGCACGGTCACGGCGACACCGGCTCTCTTCGCGGCCTGCTCGACCCCCACGCCGCCCGCCAGCACGATGAGGTCGGCGAGGGATACCCGCTTGCCGCCGGTGGCGGAAGCGTTGAAGGTCTGCTGTATCCCGTCGAGGGCCTGAAGCACCTTCGCAAGCTGGGCAGGCTGGTTCACGGCCCACTCCTTTTGCGGAGCCAGGCGGATGCGGGCACCGTTGGCGCCGCCACGCTTGTCGGAGCCACGGAAGGTGGACGCGGAAGCCCAGGCGGTCGACACCAGCTCGGCTACGGACAGGGAGGCCGCCAGGATCTTCTCCTTGAGCAGGGCCACGTCCTTGTCATCGATCAGGGGATGATTGACGGCGGGGATGGGGTCTTGCCAGATCAGCTCCTCTTTGGGTACCTCCGGCCCCAGGTAGCGGGCGATGGGGCCCATGTCACGGTGGGTCAGCTTGAACCAGGCGCGGGCGAAGGCATCGGCGAAGGCCTGCGGATCCTCGTAGAAGTGGCGGGAGATCTTGCCAAACTCGGGGTCAAAGCGCAGGGTCAGGTCGGTAGTGAGCATGGTCGGCTTGTGGAACTTGCCCGGGATGTGCGCATCGGGAATGATCTCCGGGGCATCCTTGGCCACCCACTGCTTGGCGCCGGCTGGCGACTTGGTCAGCTCCCACTCGTAGTTGAACAGGTTTTCAAAGAAGTTGTTGCTCCACAGGGCCGGTGTCTTGGTCCAGATCACTTCGAGCCCGCTCGAGACGGTATCCTTGCCATGGCCGCTGCCGTAGTCGCTCATCCAGCCGAGGCCCTGGGCCTCCAGAGGCGCGGCTTCCGGCTCTGGCCCCTTGTGGGATTCGGGCGCGGCGCCGTGGGCCTTGCCGAAGGTGTGGCCGCCGGCGATAAGGGCGACCGTCTCTTCATCGTTCATGGCCATGCGACCGAAGGTGGAACGGATGTCCTTGGCAGCCTCCATGTAGTCACCGCTGGCGTTGGGCCCTTCCGGGTTGACGTAGATGAGGCCCATGTGGGTGGCCCCGAAGGGGGCCGTAAGCTCGCGATCGCCCTTGACCCGATCGGGATCGACCCCGAGCCAGGCAATTTCATCCCCCCAGTTGACGTCCTGATCCGGCTCCCACACGTCGGGCCGCCCACCGCCAAAGCCGAAGGTGCGAAAACCCATGGTCTCCAGGGCGACGTTGCCGGCGAGGATCAGCAGATCGGCCCAGGAGATCTTGTTGCCGTATTTCTGCTTGATGGGCCAGAGCAGGCGACGGGACTTGTCGATGTTGACGTTGTCAGGCCAGCTGTTGAGGGGGGCGAAGCGCTGTTGGCCACGGCCGCCGCCACCGCGACCGTCGGTGGTGCGATAGGTGCCCGCAGCATGCCAGGTCATGCGGATGAACTGGGGGCCGTAGTGACCGAAGTCCGCCGGCCACCACTCCTGGGAATCCGTCATCAGCTTGACCAGATCTTTCTTGAGTGCCTTGTAATCCAGGCTGGCGAAGGCCTTGGCGTAGTCAAAGTCCTTGTCCATGGGATCGGCGCCGGGGGAATGCTGATGCAGCAGATCCAGCCGCAACTGGTTCGGCCACCAATCTCGATTGGTTCTGCCGACGCCGGCGGTGTGGTTGAAGGGGCATTTGCTTTCTTCACTCATCTCTGTCTCTCCTTGGCAGTCATGTGCAATGCAGACAACTCAGTATGGGAACTTTTCCTGCAACCGGCGGGGCATGTGACAGGTTGGGCCTTGGACCGGCATCGGGGGGTTATCAATAACTCCTTATATTTCAGCTAATTGATTAAGGATGGGATGACCGTATTACGAAAAGATGAATCGGTGCCATCGAATTTGGCTGCTCCTGGACAAGGGATAAGAGAAGGAAGGAGCGCCCTGGCAGCCGTGTTATCAATCTTTTTATCCATAACACGAGGGATCAGACCTGGACTTGCGCTGGGTCATGGCATGAGGAGGGCTTGTCTTGAGCGGGGCAGAAAACCCCATTTTTGTGACGGCGGTCCGGATTGCGTCCTGAGCAGGACGCCGAGCGCCAGAGGATGGGGTGGGGGCGTTGCGCCAAAAAGCGGACGGCGCAGAAACAAAAAGACCGGCCAGTGGCCGGTCCAAACAGACAGCGTGCTGCTGTCTCATCAGGCTGATCCCAGCCTGGAGGGGAATAATGGGGTGGCTGATGGGGCTCGAACCCACGACAACCGGAATCACAATCCGGGACTCTACCAACTGAGCTACAGCCACCACTGAAATCTGCCTTCGATACAGCAATCAAACTCATCAGTATCGATGGCGCGCCCTGCAGGATTCGAACCTGCGACCCACGGCTTAGAAGGCCGTACCTGTTAATATAGTTAAAATGTCATCAGGATACGTCAAGCACCAAATTAATATAGAGCTTTAAAATCAATGCTTTATTGCCATTATGTCGTTCTAGGTTAGCTGAGGAAATTTGATGTTGCCAAAATTGGCACTTCAGGTTTCTGCATTTTTAGTTGTTTTTTTGATCTAAAATGGATCATTCACTCGCTCGTACGCAAAAAAATGAGCCTCGATAGAGGCTCACCTGGGGCGATGCAAGAGGCATTTGTCACATTGGTTAATTATCGTTTTAAGCGTTGAGCTCTCGAACTGAGTCCACCCAAAATTGAATCTGCAATCTCAGTGGGAAATGTATCAGGCAATTGCTGACGAACGATTGATATTACCTCATCCAGATTATCCGTCAGCTCGCTGATGATTTTTTCCATCTGCACTTGTTCAAAACCAATCGTCTTGGCCGTTTGATAAAAATGGCGAGGAAATATCTGCTCTATCGCGTATTTTTTGCCCTTGGTTGCAGTAAGCCCCATGGCCAACTTGGCATCACGGGGATGTAATCCTTTACCACCAAATGCAGGATACATGGAAAGGATGTCGTAAAACGGTGTAAGCCGGAAACGCCCTTCAGGTTCGATAAACACCGAGAAATTCTTGGCATGGCCATCAGTGGCAGCCAGCAGCCAGAACAACACCTGAGACTTCATAAACAGGTACCGATCCTGCTCCGGCGTGGCCGATCCCAGCAGGGTCGTCATGATGTCAGCAATGCCCGGTCCACCATGGCTCTCGTACTTGCGTGCTGACGGTACATTCAACACCTGGCAGAAGTCCTCTTGGGGCAGGCGCATGATCCAACTGCGATCCGTGGCGTAGCGCCGATCGAAGCGTTCCACCGCCAGAGCCTTGACCTTGCCGACCTGCATGATGAAGCAATGGGGAACCGGAAGACCCAATGCTTTGGCGATCAGGGTGCAGAGATATTCGTTTTCTACGCTCTGGGAGAGGTCTATCGAGTAGGAGTGGCTTTCGATCTTGCCAATGGGCAGCTTGATAATGTGGGTGGTTGGGGTCGCTGCATGCGGTAAGCACCAACGGTTGTCGAGGTAGAGTAACGCGGTCTTTTCCTGAGCCCCGGCGATGGATATCCGAAAATCGTCCTCTTCCCTCACCATACCAAGCGGGATCCCTTGCTGGTAGCTGGTCATGATCTGCTCCAGTTCGGCGTCAGAGAGCGGCTTGCACTCAATGCGCTTAACGTCTGGCACAGGTCTGCCCTGAGCCACCAGTTGCAATGCCCCCACGCTGTCCTGGCCAATGCAACTGAGCAGATCAAAGGGTTGGGTGGAATCGGCTTGATAGCGCGCCACCACCCGGTTTCTTACTTCCGGGTTATCTGGCAGCAGATTATCGAAGAAGTTATAGGCCTCATCGCCCTGGTAGCGCTGCTGGCGTAATGGCATGGAGAGCGAGATGGGGCGGCTGCCTGGCAACTTCACCCACGATTCATCGTACTGAAATTGGTGAGCACCATTGGTCGCCTTGGTAAAGGTACCTACCCGGTATCCGTTCATGTAGACCGTCAGGCTGGCCATTACCACTCCTCCTTCCAGCCAGGCGTGGCGTTTTCCGCAGGATCGGTGCGGGGCCTGATATCGAGGGAGAGTTCCAGTGCTGCGAGGATCTTGAACAAGGTCTCCAGCTTGGTTGACTCGGGATTGAGCTCGAAGCTGGACACCGTGTCCTGCCTGATCCCCACCTTGCCGGCCACTTTGCCTTGGGAGAGCTTTTGCGAAAGCCTGGCATCCTTGAGACAGGCACTAAGTTGCTTGGCGCTGGTTACTTTCATGATTTGACTTACCTGGTAGCGTAATTTCTTTTAATTTACACGCTGTGGCAGGTATATCAATATTTACCTGCTTTAGGCGGTAAATGTTTTTCACACGCTAAAGGCGGCATTTAACCTTGATCCTCAGGTATGGGTGTCGCACTTTCGATTCAAGGGGCCATTAAAACAAGGTGTAACGAGTTTCAGCAGGAGTGCACTGGGGTTGGCGCAACAAAAGCCAAGGCAGCGATGGTGCGTCGGTTGATCGTCTCTGTCAGTGAGTCCATGATTGTTGCGATCGCTTCACGGGAGCTCACAAGTTCGCACCCGCGTTCGCTTCTTTAAATACCTTCTTGAATTGATGAGCACGAAATTTTGCCAATCTAGCCGAGGTTTCTCGGGAAAATTTGCAAATGCAGTGATGGTGTCATACCAAGCAGCCACCTCCATTGAAGATCTAAACTGGACAGGTCCCCAGTGTTATCGAAAACGGGGGGGCGCAACCAACAAGGTAACTCTGACATGTTGAAACCCATTCTGGTACAGCTCCGAGAGGCCTTGGCCGAGCTGCCCTACTTCACCCATATCGACAACCAGCATGACTACGAAAGTGCGCTGGCACTGATAGATGAGCTGGTGGATGACTACGATAACAACGTCCAGCTGTTAGACCTGCTGGCGGCCAGCATTGAGCGTTGGGAAGATAATGCTGAAGAGTTTGCCGAGTTTAACCGGCGGGTGGCGGCCATCCCTGCGTCATCATCGACATGAACCACTAGGCTAACGTCTTGCCGCCGGGCGCAGCCTACCGCATGAAGTCCGAGCACGACAACAAGCTGCTGATGGATCTTCGATCCAAAAATCGGATGGTTGCACACACTCCAGGGTGGTCAAAATTGGACGCTGAAAACCCCGGATGGATGAGTCAGACAGGAATGCCGCCTGACGGCCTTTGCTTTTCAGTGGTTCGTCTCCATCGGAAGCGCCCAAGTGAATTCCCCTTTATTACTACACCGGGGCCCAGATCAGCAGGCGCTGCCAGTTCGCTCACACAATGAGGGGAGGAGGGCCATGACACGACTAATGCTGCGATGACAATAAGGGGCATCGTAGCGTTGATCTCCAGCCCGCGCTTGATCAACGTTGATTTGCAAGAGCTGAGGGTAGTGATGGCAAGGATGGGATTCTAAATCATAGGTCCTCCAGGTTGACGCTGACGAACTCCGACCGTTTGACTCGCTCATCGACAATACGGTTCAGCTCGGCATCTTCGGCCAGTTCCAGATAGTAGGCGTAGAGCTCAGGCGGCACACAATAGAATGCTGGCTCGTTACGATAGAGGATGGCGACGGCATCGCCTTTTCCCTCTTTGATGGTCCCCATTGGATTGCGTCTGAGCTCTGTGATATTGGCAGTGGTGGCTGCCAGGCTTTGGTAACTCATGATGATGTCCTCGGCATAGAGCACCGCACTATGGAATACCTTAATAGATACTCAACTCGACGATTGTCACAGTATCAATCAGCGCCCATGTTGCGCTTTCCACGCGATAAACTCCGAGGGCCGTAAACCATAGCGTGCCAGAACACCTTCATGCAGCCTTCGCAACTCTTCAACAATCAGTGCCTGTACGGCCGATCGCTCTTGCTGCGGGACGTTCTCTGACACCGCTTGTTCAATGGTGCTGAGTGGATCAAGTTGGATCGACGTGACGACCCCACGGACAGTCTGTTTGATAAGATCCCGCCATGCTAGGCGAAGTGGGTCAGGTTCGGCGAGATCCCGCTTGATGGCAAGATATTCTTGGGTTGAACGTTCATAAGCCCACACGTACAGGTCGCGTAGCAGTTCGATGCGGGCCATTTCGTACACACCGAGGGTGGCGCGGCTGTAGGCCTGTTCTGGTACATCGAGGAAGGTGAGCGGGCAGAGGTTGCCACGAAACAGGGGGAGATTCGCGGCTAGGCGGGAAGTGCGTTTATTGATGTCGGCAAAAGGTTGTAGGTAGGGCAAGTGCACCATCATGAAAAACGATTGTTCAAACGGATCGTGGATCTGATTGGCTTTGCTCAGCACCTCGTCCAGCACCTCTTCGATTTGTTGTGCCGTGGATAACGGGCGATAGATACTTTTACTGATGTCGACAGCATGTTGGCGAATGCGCCCCTCATCGGCAGGGTTGGGTAGCAAGTTTTCCGCCAGGGCGCTGTGCAAGTTCATCAGGGTGTAGCGGTTAAATTCGGCACTGTCGATGTTTTCGACCAGTAACTCGATCGCGGTTTTATGGTTCAGGATCATCTGCGTTTCGATGGCTCCCTTACCCCGCGCGGCCTTGCCGTGCTCGATAAGTTCACGGGTGTCTAGCCTGCTATAGGTATTACCTTCCAGGTGGCTCGATGCCCATGATAAGTCGATCAACAAACGGTTCAGGATCGCTCGACTGTATGTGCCGGCAGGCTCATCGATGTCTGTGGTCTTGCCCATGTTGTGCAACTGACGGCGCAGTGATTCGGACAGGTAACAGGTTTCGTTGGGATGATATGCCTGCAAGAAATCATGCTGATAGCCCACGGGCTTGCGGGCTGGGAGGGGCTGGTCGATATAGGCAAGGATATCCAGGCTGTCGGCAGAGAGTGGGATGAACGCGGGGAAACTGTCCACCTTGGCTATCCGGGGCTCGGTATGGCTCTCGGAGTCAGCATGATAGCGGCGAGCCCGTCCTTCGCCTTGGGCTGTGATGTGGCCGCTTTCAATCAGCTTGGCTATCAGGCGCTGTGCGGTGCGTCTGGCTATGCTCGGGTGGCGGCCCAGCAGTTCAGCCAGCGTCAATCCGCTTTCGGATCCCCTGATAGTCTCTAGTAGGTCTGTGGTCGCTGACATCGTGTTTGTTGGCGCGTTTTTCATATATATGGCGCCATTTTGGCGCAGTTAACTAAACTGCGCCAGTTTTAGTGGCAAGTTTGGCGCAGTTTTGCGGTGGCTTCATAGGTTAACGTTTGGGGTTTGAAAGAGTCCTGCATCGTTGATGGTATGGTTTAGATGGGCTAGTTTAAAGGCGCAATGATACAGGGAGCCGCCTCGCCATGTCCTACGCTGCTTATCGTTCTGTTCGCCAGATCCGCCAACCGAAGGGGCTGATGGCCTCGCTGGCCTTGCCCCAGGAGCTTGTGGGGGCGCATCATCTCATTGTGGCTGGAATGGCTCCCTCCATCGTCAATGAACTGGCTGCGTTGCTGGGCTGCGACGTCAAGATAGTCTGTCAGCTGGTTGGCATTGACCGCTCGACGGTGACACGCAAGCGCACTGCGGCGGCCCTGCTGTCCCGCGCTCAGAGTGCCCGTATCTATTCATTCGTTAGTGTGATGGAGGCTGCGGAGTCGCTGTTCGAGGGGGACAGGGGGAAGGCGCTTGAGTGGTTGAACAAACCTGCCCGGGCGCTGGGAGGAAACCCTCCTGCTACTTTCCTGACGACCGCTGTCGGAGCTCAGGCAGTTATCGATCTCATCGGCCAGATTGAGCATGGCGTCGTCGTTTGATGGCGACCTATCTCGCTGAAGGCGTTACCGCTCGACAGCGGTGTCCAGCATGTGCAGGAGAAAGCCAAGTATTGTTCAATTGACGTCACCCGAGTCAGTCACATTCCCCCTTGCATATCGGCTAAATGATCCCGCTCCCTCGACGATTACCCACTTGGTGAATTGCATCTCCATTCCTGACTTCATTCACAGTACCTGCCTGCGGTAGGCCTGCCATGCGCAGGTTCAGAGGTTCGGTGTGTGGCTGAATCGGTTTATCGCTAAGGAACTGTTTGAAAACAAAATACATTTTTATGTAATGTGTTAGTAACGGGTGATACACGGGGTTTACATGAGGACGAAGGAGTCAGGGAACTATCAGATCCATCCGGCGTTAGTCGCGTTTCGTGAGGCGTGGTTGGAGTTGGGCTTCAAGACTGGGCTGCCGATTGCCGATCAATTCCATACGCTCTGGGAGTCAGCCATTATTCTCTATCGTCCCTTGTCGTCAGGCGATGATGTGGGCAGTGCGCTTATGATCGTAGGGCCATTGTTGCCAGTATTGTCTTGGCCGTCGCCAATCAAACCGCCGCCTGGGCAACGATTGATCCCCTGCGGGCTGAATGATGGTGAGGTCGAGCAGCATCTGGCCGGGGAGTGGCTGAGGTTGATGACGCTGTTAGGGGAGCCCCGTCTCATCGAATGCAGCCGACGAATTTTCAATCGCGTTCTGACAGACGAGCAGCGTCTTAACTGGTTTCAGAAGAAGCGGTTGTCTCAAGACTATTGGGCCAAGGTGTGCGGGTTGTCCCGGGAACAGCTGGCGCATGCTCAGGAGGCGCTGAGCAAGTCCCGGCAAAAAGACAAAAAGAACGGGATGGTATCGGTGCCCGAACCTAACTTCTTCTTGCAGAGGTTAGCCGATGAGTGATGACCTTTCGCAGGAGCAGGCAGTGGAGGGTCTTGACGCTGAACCCGCCCGTTCCCTTACCCGACAGCTGGTGTTTCCGGAGGCGTTGGCCGAGTGGCACCGGCAAATCCTTGAATCGTTGCAAGCCTGCTGTCAGGGGATCCTGGGATTGGATCCAACACTGACCGCGTTGTTGGCCGCCGAGCTGCAGTGGATCGATTCTGTCTCATCCAAAGAGATGCTGCCCCCATCGCCACTCTCTGCCATGCAAATGCGTGAGCGGTTGAGTAAAGATCGGAGACTCAGCCAATTCTATCTCGTTGACGCCATCTTGGCGGAATTGCGTAGTGGCCATAGCCTCAACGGTGAGCTATTTGCTCAGCTCAAGTCCGTGACGATCCTGGCCGTCTTGGCGTTATCACATATCAATTTTTCTCAGGGTATTGCCGAGCGGGACCAAACGGTCGAAGAGGCGCTGCGCAACGTCAGGCTGATGGCGAACAATCAACGTGAGGTGATGATTAAGGCCCTGTCTGAGGTCGATTTTACGCAGCCGATACTGACGCTATTGCAAGCCATCAAGATCCAGAGAGAGCAATATGCCAATAACAAGCAGGTGAGCGTCAATACAGGGGCCTTGGAGGCCCTACTGAGCCGACTCTATAAGGCGCGAGCCAAAGAGATCAAAACGGGTACCCGGTCAACCGGCGAACGCCAGCGGTTCCAACTGGAGGCGCGTTATCAAGAGCAGCTCGACGAGCAGACCCAAATCCTGTTGCTACGGGAGGTTCTGCTGCAGCGCGGCAAAGTCAAACTGACCGAGTGGGAGGGTGAAGAGGAGCGAGGAACCCTCCCTGAGCAGCAGACGCTGCTGGTGTCCTCTCAGCCACAGGGGTTGATGGATATTCAGGCGAGGGTTTTGCAAAGCGCCTCGGTAGCGCTCTCCATGTCGATGCGTCATCTGCAGTTGCCGGCCAACCTTTGGATTGCCACAGCGTCACAGATCACACGCCTCGTCGATGCCTTGATGCCTCAGGCGGTCGATGAAACGGCGTTGCCGGCGCTGTCGATCCTGCTGCAACTGGTGATGGGCACGAGTAGCGAGGACTTGCACAAGCTGCCGGTCTGGCCGAGTACTGAGATTAAATTGCCTGCTCCTGGCTCTCGATTTGCCGATGACGACGGACCCTCAAAGAATGCCAGTGGTATTTGGCGGCTTCCTCATGGGGCGTATCTACAACGCTATGTAGAGGTTGCCCACAGCCGAGTGCATAGGAAATTGCACTCTTTTTTGCCAAAGAGCGACTTATTCTTGCAGCTACCTTTGCCAAAATGGGCCACTCATTTATTGGTTGGACACGGTTGGAGGACATTGAGTAGTAGCGCGCAGGTGGATTGTTTAGCGCGAGCAAATGAGCGAGCTGGCACGGCCTTGACCATGCGACAGCTGCAAAACTACCAGCGTGCTTGGTTGCAAAGAGAGGGGATTGATAGCGCCATTGCCGGTATCCTGCGTGGCAAGGCGGCTCAGCAATGTTCCCCTATGGCCTACAGTCATGTGCCACGTAAAGACGTGTTGCAGATCTGGTGCCGTTATTTGGCCTCCATGGGGATGACCGCGGTGGTGCTGGCACCGGAATTAGAACAAGGAGCTGTCGGATCACGCCTCTATCCTAGCGTTGGCGAGCTTGCTCGACTCCTAGGAAATTATCAGCAGTACCTCTGTGCACGACTCAGTGGGTCACGGCAGCAGCGTCCAACGCTGACGCAATATCATAACCTCCTCGTGCGCCACAGTTTGTTGATCCTCCATCTTTCTACTGCCGCCAGGCCCGTGACGGAGATGTACGGCAGGCGTGGCGATTACTGCCTCATCAGTCGCTTTATCCGGCTGACAGACAAAGAGGGACGATCTGTGAGCTCGGCCAGGTTGGTGCCATTGTCAGCGTTGGCAGTGCAGCAACTGCAAGCCTGGGAGCGCTATTTGACATATTTGGCATGTCAGCGTGAGCCGCTGCTGGCGCCGTTAGTGTCGGCGGCGGAGCAAGCATTGAGTGGAGCTGGAGCGCTCCTGTTCTGGGCGGTCGAGGCCAAAGATGGCAGCCTGGAAGGCACAGAAATCGTCACCCCAAATTCGATGATGAGGCAGTTCGAAAATCTGTTGCCCCTGGCGCCAAACTGGCATCGCCATTCGGTGCGCAGCCACCTGCTGGAGCAAGGCGTGGCCACCGAGTTTATCGATGCGCTGCTTGGTCATGAGGAGATGGGGACAGAGTTCACAAACCAGTACAGTAGTGCGGCGTTGAGCGATCTATTTACCCTGACGGACGTGCTGGACAAATGGCATCAAACCCTCGGGTTGAAGGTGATGGGCGAATGGACAATCCACTGATCGATTGGCGTGAACAGCTTCGAAAGGAAGATGAGCGTGCAGCGAACGTTCTTCGGTCTGGTCGGGCTATGCGTCGGGATCGTCTCAAACGTGCTCAGGTGCAAATAGAGCGTCGAGCACTGGATGCGCTGTTGCAACATTTGCCCGGCCTATTCAAGGAGCCAGCCGATGTCCGAGGGTTTGAGTATCTGTGGCCATTGGCGATGAGCACGTTGACGGGCAAGTATAGGCGACAGTCTGAATTCAAGGCTGGGCTGCGAGCCATCCTGCTTTGCCTGCAGCAGGGCAATACCAGCGGGTATTGGCAGTTGCCGTTGCCGACAATCCCCCTGACGGTGCTTCGGCGCCCGCTACCTTACACTGAAAAGTGGTTTGACAAAGCGCAGCGCTGTAGTCAAGCGCTGCTGAACTGGCATAGACAGATCGAGGCCCGCGACACTAGCCTGATCGAAGCTGAAGATTTACTGGCCGACATTCTTCATAGCGCGGTGTTTTACTGCGGTGTACACCAGACGGCGATTTTGCACGCACTGATGCTGGCCATCGCTGAGCGGCGAAGATTATGCACGAATGGCTCAGTTGTTTGGTTGCCTTTGACGTTAGAGAGCAAGGCGTTGGCCACCAATGCGCACGATAGAGCAGGGAAGGGGGTTACCGAGCTCCAGATTTTCCTAAGCCTGCCGACTCTGGGGTTGGTACAGCGCTGGTATCGTCGGCGCGGCAAAACGTTTGAGCTTGCCGTTGAGCTCGACACATTCAGCTTATGGGCCCAGAGACATCTGACTGCACCCCTGCGCGGGATCAAAGAGTTTTGCCAAGGGGCGAGTCTGGTAACCGGTGGGCAAGCCGGGGTCCGCTGGCCACAGATCCTGACTCATGTGGCATCTGGGGCGTTACACAGTGTACCACTGCCTCATGAACACTGGCTTTCACTGCATCATCCGACGGTTGCGGATGGTCACCAAGTGGTGTGTTTGGCGCAGGAGGCGAGTACCGGATTAGTCGATAACCTGACGGCAGGCAGTTCCAAGCGTCGGCGCTACCATGGCGAAGACCACCCTTATTCATCCTTACTGGCTCGGTTGCGAACGGTGTTGGCGGAAAAGGAGAGCGCGACTCGCAAGCAGACGAAGGCAAGCTGCCTCGCAGGACTGAATCGGTTGCGCAATGAGCAGACCCTCAGCAAGTCAGAGCAGATCCTGGTCGGGTGGCTACATCAATGCATCGCAAAGAACAAAAACAAGCCTTCGACGCTGCGCAGTTACCTTAGTCGCGGTGGTCAGCAATGGCTTGTTCGGTGCTTTGATCATGATCTCGGCTTATGGGATGGCGATCGTTTTCTGAGCTGTTATCGAGCATTGCTGGAAGAGTATGGGGGGACTTCAAATCTGGTCGTCGACCCGGCGCTCTCTGGTGCGGTTGAACGGACGGACCTGGAAAGATCCTCCTCCGCAGAGCCGGAAAGTTCCTCTTCCGAGGCGCCCGTTAGCCAAAAGAATGCTGTCAGCTACATGGCTGCACGCTTGACCAGCCTGCACAGCTATGCGGTGGCGAGTTACCACTTGGCCCCATTGCCGGAGGAGCTGGTCCCGCGCGAGCGCCAGCGGCCCCATGTGCGTGCCACCTATCTCAGTGAACCTCTCTTTCGACAGTTGCTGCGTGGAATGGAGCGGATGACGCACACCTCATCGAGTTACCGAGAGTGTCTGAGCGCGTTATACATCGTGGCTTATCGTGCTGGACTGCGCTTGAGCGAGATCCAAAAGCTCAGGTTGAAAGATATCGAACGCAGTCCAGAGTGCTGGCTATATATTCGCGATACCCGGCTTGATGATGGCAAGAGTGACAGTGCCACCCGCAAGATCCCCCTGGGGGTCTTGCTGACCCCGGAAGAGCGTACTCGATTGGATGCGTACTTGTCTGGGTTATGGCCGCGAAAGGCGAAAAACGCGAACGCGCTGGCGTTTCCCTCACAGAGCGGTTGGTTGATACCGATGTCGGATGAAGAGATCAGGGGGCCGTTAACCAGTATCCTTCGGCAGGTTGGTGGGAAATACTATACCTTCCATCATCTGCGGCATACGGCATTGAGCCGCCTGCAACTGCTGCTACATCACGAAGCTCTGGCACTGCACAGTTTGCCAGGGTGGGCACATTTCCTGCCTTGGTCGGCCGCACAGTGTACCTCTATCTACCAGACCATCACACACTCATCCACTCAGGGGGATTATTGGGCGCTGGCCCAGTTTGCTGGCCATCAGAGCCCGGAGACGACGTTGCACTCATATTTGCATTTTACCCACTGGGTCAATGCAGCGTGTCTGTTGCAGGCCAAGTACGACTGGTCTTTGTCACTGCGACACCACTTCACCGGGCTGTCTCGTGCAAAGCTCACACAGAACGACTGGTTGGAGGGGCCCTTGACATGGCAGCGCTGCCGGGAGGCCCTGCTCCAGTCGCTTTCGCCTTATCTTCAACAGGTCTCCTGGGTCCTGATGGAGTGTGCACCTTACCCTCCCTTGGTTAAACACAAGCTGGATTTTGATGCCGCTCTGGAGCTGATCGCACGGTTCGCACGACATGAAGATATCACCGATCAACTCAATCGTTATCAACTCACACCCGCTATGGTCGATGAGTTAGTTGAAAAAATTCATTTACTTAAAGCATTTAAGACTCAGCGGGGAGCACAGCGATTGCTCTACTCAACGTCACATCATCTGAATTTGCTTCCTGGAGCCTTGCGCAGTCATAAGGAGCAAGTCGAACTCCGTAAAGTGGTTAAACTGGCTCGCCAGGTCTATCGCGAGCAACGAGCGGCTTTCATCGAATGGATTGGCTATCTGCTAGTCCGAAGCAATACTCGCAACACTGGGATCCCCTTCACGGATCCACAGATGTTGCAAGCCTTCCTGAGTGTGACGGTGTTACTGCTGCCAGCGACACGGATTGCGATCGAGGTACGATGTGGCGCCAAACGGAGTGAAAAATCCCCATGGCGGGAGGTCATCTCACGCTATCGCGTGAAGAGTGAATTCATTGAAAAAAGTGGGGCTAACCGGGCACTACTGCGAATAATTCATCCTGACGAGGCGGGTATCTGTCAGCGTTCTACTGAGCGGCAGCAAAATGCTGACACGGTAAAACCAATGGCGCGCTACAGCACTCCGTTGCTGCGGACAGTCGCCTATGTCGTGGCGCTGAAAGTAATGAGCATCCAAGAGCTGGTATCGCTAGGTAACAAGAAGAAAGCCGACTTTGCACGTCAAACCGCGCGTGAGCTTACAGATTGAACGTGCAACATGCTGAAATAGAATAAAAATCTATTTGCTTCGCCATTTTGCCAGCTGCCTGACCACTGCGCGCTGCGCATCTGATGTGGATAGGCCTTGAAGGGGCAGGAATTGCTCTGCTTGCCGGCGCTGCTGTCGAGGGCTGAACCAGCTTTTCCCATCCTTATCCATGTTCCAAGGGCTCGAAACGGCGCGTTGGAGTATTGGCAAAAAGTCATCCGTCGTTGCGTCGCGTGATAGCTGGCCACGCAACTGAGCGCGCCAGCGTTTGTGCCAAATCCGCTTGTCTTCAGCTTCAGACGTCGCTGTTGTGTAGCCAAACATGGGGGTCTTTCGTCGACTTCGGCTCATTTTTTTACCTCATCTCAGGGGGGATGAAAATTTATCCGGAGTATCGATGGGAAAGTGCATATTGATGAGGTGAGGAAGGCTGGGATGGTCAGATTGACTACCACGTCACCGTTCCCCTGACCTCGTTAAACCAGACCTTTTGGGTTCTCTCGTAAGAGTCTTTTGTTACATTCCACCGAGATTCTCGGGAGGGTGACCCACCACTTCAAACAAATCACCAATCTCAATTCTTAAATGGTGGCATAACTGTTCTATTACTTCTAACTCCACTCGCGTTGCCGTCTCATTGTAGAGACGATGCAAAGTGTTTCGATTGATACCCGTATCTCTGGCAACTTCGGCAACTTTGAGTTTCCGTTCACCCAAAATTCGGGATAGATGGCACTTAATCATCACTCCTCCATAGAAAAAAGACCTGCAGGATGGCAAAAATCGTTGCACTAACGATTTGTGGTGCTAAAATCCCTCCTGTGGTGCATTTGTTTTTTTTGAAGAGAAAAAAGAGAGGATATGATTATGGCATACACCTACCTGACAACAGAAGAGCTCTCTGCTCGCATCAAGTTCGATCCACGTACTATCCGCAATCAGCTGAAAGACTCTGTCCTGCTCGAAGGGCTGCACTATATTCGCCCGTTTGGCGGTCGTAAGTTGTTGTTTCTCTGGGAGCCTATCGAAGAGGAAATGCTCAAGCACAGCGCAATGTTCGAGTCGTTTCAGGGCTAGGGGAGGTGGATTCTTATGGCAACAGTATATAGCCTTAACCAATTGCTTTACCTCGATTTTTGCTTCAAGGGGAAGCGCTGTCGTGAGCGCACTGGGTTACCCGATACAAGCCAAAATCGCCACAAACTGAAGCAGTATTGTGAACGGTTGGAGGCACAAATCACCCTCGGGCAGTTTGATTTTTGCAAAACCTTCCCAAACAGCCCGCGTTGTGGCTACTTCACCAAACTGGCCGAGCGGGAAGCCGTGTTGCGGGCTGGGTGCCCTCTGTTGTCTGATTTTGCTGAGCAGTGGTACCAGGAAAAATCGGCCGAGTGGCGAACCTCCCAGCAGGAGACCATCCGCGACATTCTTGATTGCCATCTGCTGCCGCACTTTGGCAATCAGCCGCTGAGCGTGATCGATAAGTCTGCGATCTTGGCATTCAGGACAATGATCGCTCGTTTGCCCGGGAGAGGTGGCAAGCCGATCTCAGCCTCACGGGTCAACCACATCATGACGCCGCTTCGCATGATGTTGGCAGATGCGGCAGATCGGTTCGGTTTTGACTCGCCCTGGCGCAATATCCGAGCACTCAAGATCCCCCGTAGCAACATCATGCCCTTCAGTCTTGAAGAGATTGGTCGACTGCTGGCAGTGGTGAGGGCTGACTTTCGCCCTTATTACACCATCCGGTTTTTTACCGGGCTACGTTCGAGCGAGATCCACGGTTTAACCTGGCGCCACATCGATTTCGAGCGCCGGCAGATCCTGGTGTATCAGGCATGGGTCCGCAATGAACTGATCCCGACGAAAACCGATGGCTCCTATCGCGCGGTGCAGATGAGTGAGCAGGTTTATCAGGCATTTCTCACTCAACGCGACCGCTACGATGGCAAGGTCTCACCAGATGGGTTTGTTTTCTGCACGAAGCACGGCAGCCCGTTCGAGGATCGCAATGTGGCCAATCGGGTGTGGTACCCATTGCTGTCGTTGTTAAAGCTGGAGAAGCGCAAGCCCTATCAGACAAGGCATACCGCCGCCACGCTCTGGCTCGCGGCAGGTGAGAGCCCTGAGTGGATAGCAAAGCAACTGGGCCATAACAGCACTCAGATGTTATTCCGGGTCTATTCCCGTTACGTGCCTGATCTGTCGGGTCGGGATGGGCATGCCTTTGAGCAGATGTTGGCGGGATTCGAGCAGCAGCGGCTTGCCTCGAAGGCGCTGGCGGAAAGGTGGGATTCACACGATGGGGAGGCGGGTCATGGTACACGTCACTGAATATGCGGATTGCGGCGAACTGATGTGGGCAACCAGACTGGCGGATAGCGAGGGCGAGTATGAGTGTTGGGAATTGTTATCGCCAAAGGCCGTCCATCGAGTCTCGGTCTCAGATAAATGCATGGCAACTATTGCGCCGTCGGGGCAGCTGGTACTGGCAATGCTGGGGATGGAGCAGCAGTCTGTCACATTGCGCAGTTGTCGCGCTCTGGAAGGCATCACAGGGGACGAGGGGCGTCAACTGTGGGAGTTTCACCTTGGTTTGGCCCTCAATGAGTCGCATGGCCAGATGATCCAGGCACTGTGGCGCTTCTATGCCATGTTACCGCCCGGCGGGTTACGGCGCTTTTCCCTCGGGATCCTACGTGACCGGCGTTTTATCACCGGGTTTTATCGAGGCAGGGCGAGCCATCACCATCATCATGACCATGTGGGTGGCTTGCTGGAGCACAGTGTAGAAGTGGCGATGACAGCCAGGATGTTGTGTCGTCAATACCGGCTTGATGGACGCACCGCCGACGTCGCCTTCCTAGGGGGATTGCTGCACGATGTGGGCAAACTCTACCTCTACTACAACGTGGAAGCCGGAGAGGGGATCTGCTCCCAGCATGAAGCCCTGAACTTCATGAAGTTGGAGCCACACCTGCAAAGTCTGATGAGCCAGGATCCCCGGGCATTTGAAGCCCTGTCGGCCTGCTTGTCCGCATCGATTGGCAAGCCGCTTATCCAGTATATGCCGGAGACTATCGTCAAGATGGCGGATCGATTATCGGCCGAAGTATTCAACTGGCGCAGGGTGTTTGCAGGATTGCCCGATTTTTACTGGTTTCGGAAATCGACCAGCGATACGCGGATTTACAAGCGGCTGGATTGATGGCGTGGTCGTGGGCTTAAACCGGTTTTAAAGAAGAGCTGGCAAGATGGTGGCATCACCCACAACGTCCGATGGGGCTCTTGCCGGGGGTAAACAGGTTGCGTGTTGAGATAATGCGGGAGGCAATATGTTGGTAAAAGCGATAGTTCCGACGGAGCAGGTCGTAGATGTTATCTGTGATGTGTGTGGTGACTTTCTGGAATTGGATTTTGCTTTTGGCCATGATCTCGCACCTCGATAACTGTACGTAAGATCAGTATAGTTCGTGGTAACTGACTGCTAATCATGGGTAATCAGGAAGGGTTTAATCAGATAGCAAAACACCGAGATGTTGGTAGTCACACAAGGGAAGGTGCGAATAAGTGGGTAGCACCTTCCTCTTTGATTGCTAGGTCGATTTTTGACTCGGCCCTTTTCTAAAATTGCCCCATTTTCTTCAAAAATCAGGCTTTATAACCATTTTCACCCCCTTTCTGGGGGTATTCCCCGATTTTAGGTAGATCTTTCCTGTGCCCTTATCAATTGATCCGCGAATTCAACTTCGAAGTGCGACACTCGCCTATGCCGCCTGACGGTACTCTTCGAATACCTTGACAGGCTGCCTGAATCCGAGACATTTCCGAGGTCGTAGGTTGAGCCACTGCTCCGCTCTCCTGACATCCTCGTCCGTGACCTCTCTCAGGTCTGTTCCCTTTGGGATAAACTGCCTCAACAGCCCATTGCTGTTCTCGTTCAGACCGCGCTCCCACGAAGAGTAAGGGTGCGCAAAGTAAGTCTCGGCACCCAGCGCTTCCTCTATCGCCTTGTGTTCGGCAAACTCGCCGCCGTTGTCAAAGGTGATAGTATGCACCTGCTCGATGTAGGGCGTTAACATCTCGATTATCGCATCCCGCACCACCCCAGCCTGTTTGCTCGCGACCCGCTTGACCAGATAGAGCCGGCTCTTGCGCTCCACCAGGGTGACCAGTGCACCTGTGCCTTGCTTGCCCAGCACCGTGTCCGCCTCCCAATCACCGAGCCGCTCCCGGCTATCGACGATAGCCGGCCGTTCATCAATAGAGCGGGCTTCCTTGATGGGAGAACGCAGGCTGCTCGCCCCCTTGCGGTAGCGCTTGTGGCCCTGGCGCAGATGGCGGTACAACTGGCCACCCCGGGCTTTGTCGGCGGCCACATGGCGGTATATCCACTCGTGACTCACCATGAGGCCTATCTGCTTGCCCACCGTGCTTATCTGCTCCGGGCTCCACCACCAGGCGAGTGTCAGCTCGACAAACTGGATGACATCGGCAGATAGCCGAGATTTGGCCGCACTGGCCCGTCGGTGGGTGGCGTGCTGATGCGCATTGTCTGGCTGGTAGCCCTGCGGCCCGGCGTTACGACGCAGCTCCCGGTAGAGGGTGGAGCGATGAACGCCAATGGCGCGTGCGGTGGCAAGGATGGACATCCCCTGTGCGCGAAGCACCGATAACTGGTATCGTTGCCCCTCGGTCAACTGCTGATAGCTCATGGTGATACTGCTTATACTTTGGCGAGCAGAAGGGTACCACCAATCAGCAGTTGGCCACCTCTCGCCATTCATCCATGAGTGTCGCACTTATTATCTGAATTCCCGATCCACTCGGAACAGGTTCGCCAGCGTAAACAGCATCGCCAATTGATTGTCGTTCTTCATCAGCCCCTTGTACCGCGCTTTGACGAAGCCAAACTGACGCTTGATGAGCCGGAATGGGTGTTCAACCTTGGCTCGGATGCTGGCCTTGAGTCTTTCAAACTGGATAACGGCCTTGTTCTTGCGCGGACGTTGTTTGAGCGCTTTGACCTTGCCTGGGCGTTCGGTAATGGCCCATTCGACCTTTACCCCAGCCAACTCCTCACGCTTGGGTGCCCCTTGGTAACCGGCATCACCAAACACAAATTCCTCCTTCCCGTGCAGCAGATTGCCGGCTTGATTGAGGTCGTGCTCATTGGCCGCGGTGGTTGCCAGGCTATGGGTCAGGCCGCTTTTGGCATCGACGCCGATATGGGCCTTCATGCCAAAGTGCCACTGGTTGCCCTTCTTGGTTTGGTGCATCTCGGGGTCGCGCTGCTGGCGCTTGTTTTTGGTCGAACTGGGGGCCTCGATGATAGTGGCATCAACCAAGGTCCCCTGAGTCATCATGATGCCGGCGTCAGAGAGCCACTGATTGATGGACTCGAAGAGCTGGCGAGCCAGTTGGTGCTGCTCCAGCCGATGGCGGAAGTTCATGATGGTGGTACGGTCAGGGATAGCTTGGTCGAGGGAAAGCTTGGCAAAGAGGCGCATGGAGGCAATCTCGTAGAGCGCGTCCTCCATCGCTCCGTCACTGAGGTTGTACCACTGCTGGATGCAGTGGATACGCAACATGGTCTCCAGCGGATAGGGGCGACGACCATTGCCGGACTTGGGATAAACGGGCTCAATCACGGCCAGCATTCTTGACCAGGGCAGCAACGCCTCCATACGGGCAAAGAACGCTTCTTTTCGAGTTTGACGGCGTTTGCTGTGGAACTCGCTGTCGGCAAATGTCAATTGATGAGTCACGTTGAGCTTCGTCCCTGATGCCAAAATGATGTGGCGATGATCTCACATCAAGGACTTGTTCGCACCTTCCCCAGCGTTTGAGCTCCTCGCTGATGTATTCCGGACCGTTATCACAGCGGATGGCCGCCGGTTTGCCACGCCACGCTATCACCTGCTCCAACGCCCGTTTGACCCGCGAGGCGGGAAGCGAAAAATCGACTTCGATACATAACGCTTCCCGGTTGAAATCATCTATCACATTGAACAACCGCACCGAGCGTCCATCGGACAGCTGGTCATGCATGAAGTCCATCGACCAGCAGGTATTGGGTTTTGCAGGAACCGCCAACGCCGCCGGTTTTGCACGCACCAGCCGTTTCCTGGGTTTTATCCGCAGGTTGAGCTCCAGTTTCCGATAAATCCGGTACACCCGCTTGTGGTTCCAGCCAAACCCTTTGACGTTGCGCAAATAGAGGAAGCAGAGCCCGAAGCCCCAGTTGCGCTGGCTGGCTGTGATGCGCAGCAGCCAGTCGGCGATGAGCTGGTTCTCTTCGGCCAGTACCGGTTGGTAGCGATAGCAGCCTTCGCTGACCCCGAACACCCGACAGGCGAGCCGGATGGAGAGGGCGCAGTGAGCGACCGCCTGGGTGGCCATCTCCCGGCGGGTAGATGGCGTCACCACTTTATTGCCATGGCCTCCTGGAGGATGTCGGCTTTGAGGCGCTCCTCGGCATACATCTTCTTGAGGCGGCGATTTTCCTCCTGGAGGTCCTTGAGACGAGCCATGAGGGAGGCGTCCATGCCGCCGAACTTGGCGCGCCACTTGTAGAAGGTGGCGCTGCTGATGCCATGCTCGCGGCATAGCTCGGGGATGGGTGGCGGCGGGCGAGTTGGCCGCCCAGTTTCCTCATTGGGAACAGTTGCACAGCATTGGCGTGGCCATCTCTTATCGCATTGAAAACATGAAAAAAGCCACCCTTGAACATCACTACTTCATCTGTTCAAAAACGCTGGAGCGGGATGAGTTTTCTCGGGCGGTGCGTGGGCACTGGGCCATCGAAAATAGCCTGTACTGGGTACTTGGTACTGGATGTCACGATGGGCGAGGATGATTGCCCAATCTATCGGGGTGATGCGGCAGAGATTTTAGCGTGCATCCGGCACATGGGGCTGAACATGCTCAGGGCCGAGACTTCACGTAAGGCGAGCGTAAGACGGAAGCAAAAAATAGCAGGAATGAGCAGCGAATATCTGGAAACGGTACTCAATGCGGGCCTGAAAAAATTGGGTGAATTTTAACAAAATGTTCACGCTCTCACCCTGGGGCTAAAGGTATAATGACAGTTGGCATATCGATGTCTCATTGCTGCCCCCCCCCTAAATGGGGTGGATCATAGATCATTGTATTTTCTACAAAAAAAATTTTCCATCGAGTTTTAATGACGTCTAATGCTTTTTTAATGCTGTATAAAAACCGGTGTTTGATACTCTCTTGCGACCATTATTGGCGAATAAAAACTATTCAAGCCGATAGGCACACAGTTCAAGGAAGAGCTCCATGACGACAGAGATTCCATTGGTACTCGTGACCGAAGGCAATGTTCAGGCGACGACCTTCACCACCTACCTGATGGCCCAACTCGGTGAACCAATACGCCTGATTAGCCATCCCGATCAACTATTGGCTATCGAGAATTGCAACCTGTTCCTGATCGATCTGGACTATCTCAAGTCGAGCCAGCAGTTTGGCTGGAGCCGGGATATAGCCGCCTTCGAATCGGCCAGCACGATATTACTCAATGCGCCGACCAGCACGAATCGCGATCTGCTGCTGCTGTGGCCCAATACCAGCGGTCTCTTCTTTCGTCAGGATCCCTTGGATCACTTGGTAGCCGGTATCAAGAAGGTGATGCTGGGGGAGTTTTGGATCCCGCGTCATCTGATGTGCGAGCTGGTCCATTATTACCGACAGGGCATGGAGCCAGCCCAACGCAGCCAGAATCTGCTGACGGTCCGAGAGCGCGAGATCATTCGCTATTTGATGACGGGAGCCTCCAATACCGAGATAGCTGACACCCTGTTTGTCAGCGAGCACACCATCAAGTCCCACCTTTATAACGTCTTCAAGAAGTTGAACGTCAAGAATCGGTTGCAAGCCGTGAGCTGGGCTAAAGATTACCTCGATATGACGAGCTCCTACTGATGCGAACTTGGCTGCTCTGTCTCTGGTTGATCTCTGGTGCCCTAGCTGCCAATGAAGGGGATGCCAACACGCCTCTGGAATCGCTGCAACCCGAGCAGGAGAGCGACAGGATAGAGATTGGGGGTCTGGTGATAGACCGTACCTTCACCCGTTTCGGTCAGGTTTTTTATCATCACTTCAGCCGATTGCGAGAGGACGAGGATCCGAATGCGCGGGAGAACATCACCATACATGAGCGGCCGACTGCGCGCTGGGGCAGCCTGATCTGGATCACCCACAATCGCAAGGTGCTGTTTAGGACGGCCCTCTCCCCGGTGCGCAGTCAGGGAGAAGCTGCAGCGCAGCAGGCCTGGGTCCAAGTGAACGAAATTTTACAACAGCAGAAGGTCGCCATCCTGTTCATGGATACCTTCGATCTGGAACACGATGAACTATAAGGATATAGCATATGTGCTCACGCCTCCTGCTTCTGGCACTGACGGTCAGCATGACCGCTTCTGCCTCCGAGCTTATCTATCGGCCTACTAACCCCAGCTTTGGCGGTAACCCGCTCAACAGCAGTCATCTGCTGGGCACGGCTAACGCCCAGAACGACTACAAGGATCCCTCCACTGGCAGCAGCAGCGGCACCTCGGCTCTGGACAGACTCACCTCCAGTCTGCAATCGCGGCTGGTGAGCCAACTGCTGGCCGACATCGGCAAGGATGGCAGTCAAAGCGGTAGCCTGGTCACCGACGAGTTTGCGATCAATGTGGTGGATGAGGATGGCACTCTTGCCGTTTCCATTACCGACAGATCGACGAATGAAACCACCATGATAGAAGTGAATGGCCTGATCGCCGACTGAGGACGTTATGACAAGGACACCGTTATTTACCGCCCTGCCTTTGCTCGCCATTCTGTTTGCTCTGGGGGGGTGTGCTACCCATATAGGCTCTCCCGAGGCGGATGAGAAGGCGACCCTGATGCCGAGATCCATCTCCTACAAAGAGTTGATCAGCCTGCCCAAACCCAAGGGCAAGATAGTGGCCGCCGTCTATGATTTTCGCGATCAGACCGGTCAGTATCTGCCAGCCCCAGCCTCCAACTTCTCCACCGCAGTGACCCAGGGTGGGGTCGCCATGCTGAGCACGGCGCTATGGGACTCCCAGTGGTTCGTGCCTCTGGAGCGGGAAGGGCTGCAGAACCTGCTGACCGAGCGCAAGATAGTGCGGGCCACGCAAAACAAACCCAATGTGCCCGGCAATAATCAGCATCAATTACCCTCTCTGGTGGCGGCCAATATCCTGATCGAAGGGGGCATAGTGGCCTATGACAGCAATGTGCGTACCGGCGGTGCCGGGGCCAAGTACTTCGGCATAGGGGCGAGTGGCGAATACCGGGTCGATCAGGTGACCGTCAATCTGAGGGCCGTCGATATCCGCTCCGGCCGGATTCTCAACAGCGTCACCACCTCCAAGACCATCTTGTCCCAGCAGGTGCAGGCCGGAGTGTTCCGTTTCGTCGAGTACAAGCGCTTGCTGGAGGCCGAGGCGGGCTTTAGCACCAACGAACCGGTACAGATGTGCGTCATGTCTGCCATCGAATCGGCGGTGATCCGGCTCATTGCCAACGGGGTGCGAGACAACCTCTGGCAGCTGGCCGATGCGCGGGACATGGAAAACCCCATACTGCAGGGTTATCTGCAAGACAGCGCCCCCATCCTCTAGTCGAGGCAGCGTCGCTAGTTTCTATCTATCGCTTGCCCCTTTCAGCTCCTCTCCACAGGCCCATCATGGGCCTGTTTTCATGGTCTATCCCCCCTCCATCCCTTGGCGCGACACCTGCAAAAAAGAGGCATGGCTCAGCTTGACCTCAGCCTTTTCTACCAGACAAACCCTGGATCCGAATCAGCCTCGAATCAGCTGTGTGCCTGATGGCCCTGGCCCGGGGGGCTGGGGATACTGGACCCGCACTTCAAAAAGGTAATCACAGATGAAATACCTGAATCCCGTCCTGCTGATCATGAGTCTGCTAGGCCTGCCCGCATTGGCGCAGGACCTGGCTTCCCTGAGTGAACTGGGTCAGGGCAACGAGCTTGAGCTGGTTCAGCGGGGGGAGGGCAACCAGGCCCACCTCTGGCAGCTTGGCTCGGATAACGAATTGCAGCTCAGCCAGTCAGGCAATGACAACCAGATCCGCCTGATGCAACAGGGCCAGCAGCAGCAACTGCGACTGGATCAAGTCGGCGACAACAACTGGGTAGATGCGGTCCAGCTCGGAGTTGGCAACAGCGCCGAGCTCTACCAGGCCGGTATCGGCAACCAGATCTGGCTGTGGCAACAGGGGATGGACAACCAGGCCTGGATCAGCCAGAGCGGATATGACAACAGGGCACGGGCCGTTCAGCTCGGTGATGGCAACTTGGCCAGCATAGAGCAAAACGGCTCCGGCCTATCGGCCACCGTCATTCAGACGGGCGCCAACCAGCAAGTGAGAGTAGTTCAAACCAACTGAGCCCAGGCTCACACCAAAGCACGAGAGGGAAATCATGTTCAAACGTACCATCATCGCCTCTGCCGTATTACTGGCTACTTCCAGCGTCTGGGCGGCTTCCGCCAACAACCAGGCGACCGTCGCCCAGACCGGCAACAACAACTTGGCCACCGTCGAGCAGATCGATAGCAGCAACCACAATCAGGCGAGTATCAGCCAGATTGGTGCCGACAACGAAGCGAAGACCATCCAGAAAAACACCAGCCAGTCCGAAGCCAGTGTGGCTCAGGTCGGGGCAGGCAACGATGCCCTGGTGACCCAGGAGTCCAGCACCGCAGGATCCGTCGCCCAGGTGGCAAGCACAGGCAACTTCAACGTCGCGACCGTGACCCAGCAGGTGTTCAACGAAGGCTCCCACGCCTCCGTGGCCCAGGTCGGCAACCACAACAGTGCCGACGTGATGCAGGATAACGGTGATGGTGCCAGCTCCACCGTGAGTCAGGTTGGCAACAACAACGATGCCAGCATCAACAACTATTGGTCCGATAAAGCCATCGCCAACGTCAGCCAGCTTGGCAACAGTCACGAAGCCAGCGTTTCCCAGCAGATTGCCGATGGTGCCGAAGCTCAGGTGGCCCAATCCGGTCAGTTGAACAAAGCCACCGTCACTCAGGCCACCAATAATTATGGTTACGCCTATCCGGAGGGGACTCTGGCAAAGGTGACTCAATCGGGTAGCGGCAACGAGGCCCTGGTCGACCAGCGCGATCTCGATAACAAGGCTTATGTCACCCAGAGCGGTGTCGATGGCTATGTGAAGACGGCGCAGTCTGGCTCTGCGGCCGGTGAGGGCAACACCCTGACCGCCAATCAGGCTGGTACCAACGAGAGCGCCACCCTGACCCAGGTTGGCAACCGTAATGAGATCGAAACCAGCCAGACTGGCCGTGACGATGCATTGACCATCGATCAGCTGGGCGATGACAACTTGGCCACTGCCTATCAGGGCGGTGTCGGTGAGCAGAGCTCCATCACCCAGGTGGGTGACGGTAACCTGGCCGATACCGAGCAGAGAGGGTCGGGCAACCAGGCCAGTGTCGATCAGATGGGTGACGGCAACCAGGCCGTGGTCAAGCAGCTGGCGAGCAGCACCGCTGGCGTGGTGACCATAGATCAGAGCGGTGATGACAACTACGCCAACGCGGTGCAGGAAGCGGGCAGCAACAACCAGATCGCCATCGACCAGCAAGGGGATCGCAACCAGGTGGCGGCCGCGCGTGATGTGCAAGGCAAAGGCGCCTGGACCTGGGGTTCAGACAACGAGCTGACCGTGGCCCAGACCGGCAACGACAACTGGGCCTATGCCGATGCGTCCCACTCCGGCTCTACCGTGACCGTGACCCAGACCGGCGACCTGAACAACGCCTCTGTCGAGTCCTACCTGGGTAGCGACAACGATCTGACCGTCAGCCAGACCGGCAACAACCATGTGGCCGACGTCTATGTCAACGCCGGTATGAATGGCGGTGGCAACCTGGTCGATGTGGTACAGACTGCGAGCTTCAACACGGCTCAGGTCGATGTCTATGGCAGCAACAACCACGCCTATGTTTATCAGGGCGGCAACTGATGATTTGCACATTCGGGGGCCTGCGGGCCCCTTTTTTATTGGTGCGAACCCGGGACTGGCTGGCTGGTCCATGCCATCAGACCACTCCCCTGCACCGGCGGCTAGTGATGCTGCTCCTATGGCTCAGCTTGTCTCCCTCGGGATGGGCGGGCGAGTCAGAACCGGCCAAGGAGGCCAAGGTGATCCCCAAGATAAGCCTCAATGTCCAACAGGGGCCGACCGGCCTCTCCCTGGCCCCTACCCTGCAAAGCGACCAGTCGGGGGCCGTTACCTTTGCCCTGGATCTCTGGAGCCAGGGGGCGGGGGGGCGCAGTCATCAGCGCCAGAGCGGGGGGGCCGAACTGGTCGCCAACCGGCCCCATGGCGTGGGACGACTGAGTCTGGGACTGGCTTGTCCCTATCAGGCAAGAATACGGTTGCAGCTGTGGCAGGGGGCCTTGTTGCTGAGCGAGATCGACCAGACATTCGAGTGCCCCTCATCTCCATGATTTCCCGTCTGGACTGTCTATTCATCCAGTAGTCTCTATGCCATACTGGCCCGCTCTGGTTACCGTATCGAGCGCGCAACAAGATGGAAAAAATCGTGATCCGGGGTGCCCGCACCCACAACCTCAAGAACATCAATCTGACTCTTCCCCGCGACAAGCTGATCGTGGTCACCGGCCTCTCTGGCTCCGGCAAGTCTTCTTTGGCGTTCGATACCCTCTATGCCGAAGGCCAGCGCCGTTATGTGGAGTCCCTCTCCGCCTATGCCCGCCAGTTCCTCTCCCTGATGGAGAAGCCGGATGTGGATCATATCGAGGGCTTGTCGCCGGCCATCTCCATCGAACAGAAGTCTACGTCTCATAACCCGCGTTCGACCGTCGGCACCATCACCGAAATTTATGACTATCTGCGCCTGCTGTTTGCCCGGGTGGGTGAGCCTCGCTGCCCCACCCATGCCATACCGCTCGCCGCCCAGACCATCAGCCAGATGGTGGATCAGGTGTTGGCTCAGCCAGAAGGCAGCAAGCTGATGCTGCTGGCGCCCGTGGTGCGCGATCGCAAGGGGGAGCACAGCAAGCTGCTGGAGAACCTGGCGGCTCAGGGTTATATCCGTGCCCGCATCGATGGCGAGGTGTGTGACCTCTCGGATCCCCCCAGCCTGGAGCTGCACAAGAAGCACACCATCGAAGTGGTGGTCGACCGTTTCAAGGTGCGCGAGGATCTGGCCCTGCGCCTCGCCGAGTCCTTCGAGACGGCCTTGACCCTCTCCGGCGGCATCGTGCTGGTGGTGCCCATGGACGGGGAGGAGGGGGTTGAACCCATGACCTTCTCGGCGAATTTCGCCTGCCCCGAGTGCGGTTACTCCATGTCGGAGCTCGAACCGCGGATCTTCTCCTTCAACAACCCAGCCGGTGCCTGCCCCACCTGCGACGGCCTGGGTGTGCAGCAGTACTTCGATCCCGCCAAGCTGATCCACGATCCGAGCCAGAGCCTGGCAGGGGGCGCCATCCGTGGCTGGGACAAGCGCAGCTTCTATTACTTCCAGATGCTGAAATCCCTCGCCGAGCACTATCAGTTCGATCTGGAGCTCCCTTGGGGGGATCTGCCCGCCAAGGTGCAGGAAGTATTGCTGCGGGGCTCGGGCAAAACCGAGATCGAGTTCCGCTACATGAACGACCGTGGTGATGTGGTGGTGCGCAAGCACCCCTTCGAGGGGATCTTGCACAACATGGAGCGCCGCTACCGGGAAACCGAATCCAACTCGGTACGCGAAGAGCTCTCCAAATACATCGCCAACAAGTCCTGCACCAGTTGCGGCGGCAGCCGTTTGCGGGAGGAGGCGCGTCACGTATTCGTCGATAACCGCAACCTCTCCGCCATCGCCGAACAATCCATCGGCGATGCGCTGGCCTTCTTCGAGGGGCTGGCGCTCACCGGCCAGCGTGCCCAGATAGCGGACAAGATCCTCAAAGAGATCGTCGAGCGGCTCGGTTTTCTGGTCAACGTGGGCCTCAACTATCTGAGCCTGTCCCGCAGCGCCGAGACCCTCTCCGGCGGCGAAGCCCAGCGCATCCGCTTGGCGAGCCAGATAGGTGCCGGTCTGGTGGGGGTCATGTATGTGCTGGATGAGCCCTCCATCGGCCTGCACCAGCGGGACAACGAGCGCTTGCTCAAGACCCTCAGGGGATGGTCAGCATGCGGGCTCCCCCTCTGATTTCAAATGTTAGAAAGTTCAAGAGCGAAACAGTCGTCCCATCATGTTGACTTTCCTAGGGAAGGTGCGAATAAGTGGGTAGCACCTTCCTCTTTGATTGCTAGGTCGATTTTTGACTCGGCCCTTTTCTAAAATTGCCGGTAATCCCCCATATTCAGGGGCATTCAAAAGTAGAGGTCAGGCGGCCCGCGCCAGGTGCTGCTTTGGCGTGTAGCCACCCAGCGCCATATTAGGCCGCTCATGGTTATAAACCCATTGCCATTGCGTGGCAAATTCCTGCAATTCATCGCTGAGAATCCCATTCTGCAATGCCCAAGCAGCCTGTATGAAGTCGCCAAGCAGCTGAATGCTTGGTGTGAAAGCTGAATAGGTTGGTGGTGTGGTAAAATTACAACATCGTAGGGGAAGGCGCAGAGGTCGATGCCACTTTATGTCAGCTTATGGGTAAATTTTACCTGATTACCCATGATTAGCAGTCAGTTACCACGAACTATACTGATCTTACGTACAGTTATCGAGGTGCGAGATCATGGCCAAAAGCAAAATCC
>NZ_JBFOCW010000082.1:0-38965 GCF_040908005.1 Aeromonas sp. s1(2024)
AAGCTAACCGAATGCGGAGCGGTAGTTCAGTCGGTTAGAATACCGGCCTGTCACGCCGGGGGTCGCGGGTTCGAGTCCCGTCCGCTCCGCCACTACTTAAAAAGCCCAGTCTAACGACTGGGCTTTTTTTCGTTTCCGATACCGCACTCCTTTTCCCTCTCATCAACACCGCTATCATCCGATCATCGCCCCTGAGAGAGGTTGCCGCTATAATGGCCGCCCTCAAGCAAGGTGGTGGTATGAAAGCAGAGTATCTACAGCGATTCGGGGGCATTGCCCGTCTTTATGGCCAGCGTGCCCTTGGCTCTTTCAGCCAGGCGAAAGTCTGCGTGGTCGGGATCGGTGGCGTCGGCTCCTGGGCGGCCGAGGCGCTGGCTCGGGCCGGCATCAACCAGATCACCCTGATCGACATGGATGATATCTGCATCACCAACACCAATCGCCAGATCCATGCCATGCAGGGCACCGTCGGCCGTCTCAAGACGGAGGTGATGGCCGAGCGTATCCGTGCCATCAACCCGGATTGCGAGGTGATCGAGGTGGATGACTTCGTCACCGCCGACAACCTGGGCGAGCATATCAAGCGGGAGTTTGACTATGTGGTGGATGCCATCGACTCGGTCAAGGCCAAGGTGGCGCTGATTGCCTTCTGCAAGCGCAACAAGATCCCGGTGATCGTGGCGGGCGGTGCCGGCGGGCAGATGGACCCGACCCAGATCACCGTGGCCGACCTGGCCAAGACCATTCAGGATCCGCTGGCCGCCAAGGTGCGCTCCGACCTGCGCCGACTGCACAACTTCAGCAAGAATCCGGCGCGCAAATTCGGGGTGGAGTGTGTCTTCTCAACCGAGCAGCTGAGTTATCCGGATGGCAATGGCGGCACCTGCCAGGCCAAGGCGGCCAGCGACGGCAATATGAAGATGGATTGCGCCTCCGGCTTCGGTGCCGTGACGCCGGTGACGGCCACCTTTGGCTTGGTCGCGGCTTCCCGGGTATTGAAGAAGATTGCAGAGCGGGGAGCCCGTGCCGAGAAAGAGGCCGGGAATGAAGACACAGGGTCGATTGGCGCAGCCTGATCGACCACTGGACAAGGCTGGTTAGACGGCCAGCCCCCGGATTGCCAACACGATAGCTCTGAGCCCGTTGCCCCGCGACGGGCTCAAGTGTTTCTCCAGCCCCAGTTCGGTGAAATAGTCCTCCATGTCGAAGGAGTGGATCGTCGCTGCGGGTTGGTGGTTGAGTGCGGCCAGCACGATGACAATCAGACCGCGCACGATGCGGGCATCGGAATCGCAAGCAAAGTGCCAGTTACCATCCTCACCTTTCTCCCCTTTCAACCAAGCCTGGCTCTCACACCCCTTGAGGCGAAATGCCTCCTGCTGCCATTCGCCGGGCAGTGCAGGCAGCAGTTTGCCGAGCTGTATGATGAGGCGGTACTGGTTCTCCCAGCCGTTCGCCGCCGCAAACTGCTGGCGGATGGTATCGGCATCGGGCTCAAGGCCGATCCGGGTATAGGTTGCGAGGCTGTTCATTGGATTGTCTGCCTTAGAAGAAGTCACTGAGTTTGTGCAGGGCGGCCAGCAGGGCGTCCACATCGTCCCGATTGTTGTAGCAGGCCAGCGAGGCACGCATCGTGCCGCCGATACCGAGCGATTCCATCAGCGGCATGGCGCAGTGATGGCCGACCCGCAGGGCTATGCCCTGCATGTCGAGCAGGGTGGCGGCGTCCTGCGGGTGGATATCCTCCAGCAGGAAGGAGACGGCGCCGGCGCGCTGACCGGGTTCGCCGACCAGACGCAGCCCTGGCACCTGTTGCAGTCCGGCAATCAGATAGTCGGTCAGCGCTGCTTCATGGCTGGCCAGTGAGTCCCTGTCCTGCTCCATCACAAAGCCGATGGCTGCGGCCAGGCCGATGGCGCCGGCAATATGAGGAGTACCAGCTTCAAACTTGAAGGGCAGGGTGTTGAAGGTAGTGCCGCTGAAGCTGACCTTGTCTATCATCTCGCCGCCGGCCTGCCAGGGGGGCATCCGCTCCAATAGCTCAGTGCGGCCCCACAGCACGCCGATGCCGGTCGGGCCATAGAGCTTGTGGCCGGAGAAGGCGTAGAAGTCGCAGCCGATGGCCTGCACATCTACCTCTAAGTGAGCCACTGCCTGGGCACCGTCGATGAGGGTCAGGGCACCGACTGCCTTGGCCGCTGCCACCATCTCTTTGACTGGATTGACGGTGCCAAGGGCATTGGAGACGTGAGCCACGCTCACCAGTCGGGTACGTGGTCCCAGCAGGGCCAGATAGGCAGCGATGTCGAGATCGCCCCGCTCATCGAGGGGGATGACCCGGACGACGGCACCGGTACGCTGGGCGACCAGCTGCCAGGGGACGATATTGGCGTGATGCTCCAGGGTGCTGAGCACGATTTCATCCCCCGCCCTCAGCTCGCTCATCCCCCAGCTCTGGGCCACCAGATTGATCGCCTCCGTGGTGCCACGGGTCCATATCACTTCGTGGCTGCGAGGGGCATTGATAAAGCGGGCAACCGTCTCGCGGGCATCTTCGAAGGCGCGTGTGGCCCGGCCGCTCAGGGCATGGGCGGCGCGGTGCACGTTGGCATTGTCGGCCCGATAGTAGTGATTGATCGCATCCAGCACGGCTTGCGGTTTCTGGGTGGTGGCGGCGTTGTCCAGATAGACCAGAGGGTGGCCGTTGACCTCTTGCGCCAACGCCGGAAACTGGCCGCGCAGCCGGGCGTGCTGTTGCTGATTCATGCTCCCCTCATCTCGTCTGGAAAAGTCGGTCATGATCCGGAAAATGGCGGGCAAACACAAGATGAAGTGGCGGGATCCCGTGCCCGGTTTCGGCTGCCTGCGGGATCTCTGCTACAATGCCGCCCCTCATCATAAGCCAAGAGATCCGGCCCATGAAGCTCAACCCCAATCAGAATGAAGCGGTCAAGTATGTCTCCGGCCCTTGCCTGGTGCTGGCGGGTGCCGGATCGGGCAAGACCCGCGTCATCACCAACAAGATTGCCTATCTGGTACAGCAGTGCGGCTACAACGCACGCAACATAGCGGCGGTCACCTTTACCAACAAGGCGGCGCGGGAGATGAAGGAGCGGGTCGGTCAGACCCTGGGTCGCAAGGAGGCGCGGGGGCTGATGGTCTCCACCTTCCACACTCTGGGGCTCGAGATCATCCGCCGCGAGCACAAGAGCCTGAACCTCAAGGCCAACTTTTCCCTGTTCGACGACACCGATCAGCTGGCGCTGCTCAAGGAGCTGACCGAGGCGGAGCTCGACAACGACAAGGACAAGCTCTCGGCCCTCATCAGCCAGATCTCCAACTGGAAGAACGACCTCATCCTGCCGGCCCGGGCCATGCGTATCGCCCGCGGGCCTGAAGAAGTGCTGATGGCCCAGCTCTACGAGCGTTACCACCGCCAGATGGTGGCTTACAACGCGCTGGATTTTGACGACCTCATCGTAATGCCGACCCTGCTGCTCAAGAGCAACCAGGAGGTGCGCGAGCGCTGGCAGAACAAGATCCGCTACCTGCTGGTCGATGAATACCAGGACACCAATACCAGCCAGTACGAACTGGTGAAGCAGATCGTCGGCGAGCGGGCCCGTTTTACCGTGGTGGGGGATGACGACCAGTCCATCTACTCCTGGCGTGGGGCCAAGCCGCAGAATCTGGTGCTGCTGAACGAAGATTTCCCCAATCTGCGGCTCATCAAGCTGGAGCAAAACTACCGCTCCAAGCGGCGCATCCTCAAGTGCGCCAACATCCTGATCGCCAACAACCCCCACGTCTATGACAAGGCGCTCTTCTCCGAGCTGGACGAGGGGGTGAAGCTCAAGGTGCTGTTTGCCAAGAACGAGGAGCACGAGGCGGAGCGTATCGCCGCCGAGCTGATGGGCCACAAGTTCATGAACCGCACCCGGTTCAAGGATTACGCCATCCTCTATCGGGGCAACCATCAGTCGCGCATTTTCGAGAAGGCGCTGATGACCAACCGCATACCCTACCGTATCTCGGGCGGTACCTCATTTTTCTCCCGCACCGAGATCAAGGACATCATGGCCTACCTCAAGCTGCTGGTTAACCCGGATGAGGACACCGCCTTCCTGCGGGTGGTCAATCTGCCGCGCCGCGAGATAGGCCCCACCACCCTCGAAAAACTGGGCCAGTACGCCAACCAGCGTGGCAAGAGCCTGTTTGCCGCCAGTTTCGAGCTGGGGCTGGAGCAACACCTCTCCGGACGCGGTTTATCCGCCCTGCAGGCCTTCACCAACTGGCTGGTACGGCTCGGCGATCAGGCGCTGCGCGGCAATCCGGTGGAGGCGGTGCGGGACATGATCAAGGAGATCCACTACGAGGAGTGGCTCTACGAGACCTCCCCCAGTCCGAAGGCGGCGGAGATGCGGATGCAAAACGTCTCCACCCTTTATCGCTGGATCAGCGAGATGCTGGAGGGGGATGAGCTGGAGGAGTCGATGACGCTTGCTCAGGTGGTGACTCGCCTCACCCTGCGGGACATGATGGAGCGTAACGAAGGGGAGGATGAGGCGGATCAGGTGCAGCTGATGACATTGCACGCCTCCAAGGGGTTGGAGTTTCCCTATGTCTACATGGTGGGCATGGAGGAGGGGCTGCTGCCCCACCAGACCAGCATCGACGAGGACAACGTGGAGGAGGAGCGACGCCTCGCCTACGTGGGGATCACCCGGGCCCAGACCGAGCTGACCTTTACCCTCTGCAAGGAGCGTCGCCAGTTTGGCGAGTCGGTGCGGCCGGAGCCGAGCCGCTTCCTGCTGGAGCTGCCCCAGGATGACCTGGAGTGGGAAAACCAGAAGAAGGTGACGGCCGAGGAGCGCCAGCAGAAGGGGCAGGTTGGTGTCGCCAACCTGCGGGCCCTGTTCAAGAAGGATTGAGGTCGGAAGGCTTGGTCTCTCGAGAAGCCTGACCCAGCAGAGGGGGAATATCGGCTCCCGGCAGCGGGGGCGAGATATGGCGCCCTTGCCCGAGGGCGCAGCCAAGCTCGATGAGCTTTTGCAACTGCTGCTGATTTTCGATCCCCTCGACCACCAGGGTGAAGTCGAGGTCCTGGCAGATGTCCCGCATGGCACGGATAAGCGCCAGATCCTTGGGGGAGTTCAACATGCGATGGGTGAAGCTGTCGTCCACCTTGATGTAATCCACCGGGAAGTGAAACAGGGCGTTGAGGGAAGAGAAGCCGGTGCCGAAGTCATCCAGGCTGACCTGGATCCCTTTCGCCCTCAGTTCATGCAAGGCAGTGAGGGAGTCGGCACTCTGCCGGGAGAGCTCGCGTTCGTTGAACTCAAAGATGAAACATGCGGGGATGACACCCTCCTCCTCCATGATGGTGAGCAGTTGCATGATCTGCTCGTGGCTGGCCAGGTGCTTGCCGGAGAGGTTGATGGCTATCCTGAAACGACCGACCCCGGAGGCGGGTTGCCAAAGCTTCAGTTGCTGGCAGGTGCGCTTGAGGATCTGGCGGTCCAGATCCTGAATGAGGCCGCACTGTTCCGCCAGAGGAATGAAGTCGAATGCATCCTTGAGCTCCCCTTCCTCCGTTATCCAGCGCGCCATCACCTCCAGTCCGACCAGGCGGCTGTCACACAGCCTGATCACTGGCTGGAAGTAGGGCACAATCCGCCCTTCCCGCAAGGCTCTGAAGAGCCGCTCTTCCGGTGACCCCGCCTGTTCGGTACAGGCCTCCGAATACATGACGATGCGGCTGCGGCCGTTGCGCTTGGCCTGGTACATGGCGAGGTCTGCCTGGTGCAGCAGTTCACTGACATCGGCCGTTTGCTCCGTCACGCTGGCGACCCCCAGACTGACGGTGATGGTCAGTTCGTTGCCCTGGAGCCGGAACGGATGGCCGATACGGCCAATCAGGCGATTGAGCACGGGGCTGATGTCCTCTTCCCGCTGGCTGTTGTCCAGATAGATGACGAATTCGTCCCCTCCGAGCCTCGCCACCATGTCATTTTGCCGGATGCAGCCTTGCAGCCTGCTGCCCAGCTCCTGCAGCAACTGATCGCCGGCACTGTGGCCCAGGGCGTCATTGACCTGCTTGAAGTGATCCACATCGACGAAAATCAGGGTGAAGCCGGCTGTCTGGTAACGGCGGTAGCGGGTCATGGCATGATGCAGGTGATTCATCAGCAGCGCCCGGTTTGGCAGCTGGGTCAGCGGGTCGTGCAGGGCATTGAACTGGAGCCGCCGCTCCAGCTCCTGATGATGCTTGAGCCGTTTCTGCAACCTCAAGTTGGTTTGGCGCAGCTGTTGGAGTCGCTGGTTGATGGACTCCTCCGAGTTGAGCTCATCGAGTTGCTGTCGCACCCTTTTGAGCTCCAGCAACAGGGTCAGCTGATGGCGCAGGAAATCGAGGAACAGCCTGTCATCGGTTTCCAGAGGCCGGGTCATGTTGAGGATGAGGTGGGCAAAGTATTGCTGCTGCTGGCGCAGGGGCAGGCTGTACCAGTAAAGTCCCTCTTCATGGCGCTCTACGCTGTTGGTGCTGTGGCACATGGCCCGAATGATGTCATCGTCGTATGTCAGGTGTGGTGGATAGAGTCGCTCCAGTCGCTGGTTTTCCAGCCGGATCAGCAACATGTCGCTTACCGAGAGCATCTGGCGCAACACAGCTTCCAACTGGGCAAACAGGGCATGCTGAGGCAGGTTGTGAGCCAGGCGCATGACTCGGCCGATCTTCTCGATTTTCTCCTGCCACTGGGGATCCCGCTGCATGAGAGGGGAAGCCTGCCCCGCCAGCTGGGTACCGGTCTGGGTTTCGTGCAGGCGTTTGGCCAGGCACTCCAACAGCAACCTCAGGGTGGGTGCCTGATCCGGGGTGCTGCGTGCCAGCAACCACTGCACGTCGATATGCTCCACAGGCTGCACGCACCAGCCCTGACCTTCATCGAGCCGGGTGAGCTGTTCGGTGAGGCGAGGTTCTTCCCGTCCCAATTGTTGCTTGAACACGTCGGGAAGCTGATAGGTGTAGCGCCAGTTCAGCCCCCCGTCGGCCAACCCCAGCATGGCGAAATGTTGCAGAGGGCAGAGTGTGTCCAGCAGACCGACCAGTCGGGCGTAATCCTCGGGGGAGGCAATGCCGGGGGCGGGAAAATCCATGATGGAGGAGACGACCGCCAGCAAGGAGTGCGAGTCTGGCGGTGTGGTGGGCTGAACTGACATGCAACACTCCCGAAAAAACTTACCTTCAAGCGTAGTCGGAAGTGATGGGATTGAAAGGGCTGCAAGAGGAGCCCTTTCAATTACTTAGAGCTTGTCGATCATGTAGTGAATGGCGTTCTCGATCTCTTCGTCACTGCAGGTGGCGCAGGTCCCCCGCGGTGGCATCATGCCAGCCTTGCCGGTGAAGCCTTCGATGGCGTGTTTGCGCAAGGTGTCGAATCCCTGGGCGATGCGTGGCTCCCAGGCGGTCTTGTCACCTCGCTTGGGGGCGCCGGCGGCACCGGTATCATGGCAGGCGAAGCAGGCACCCTTGAACACGGTCTCGCCGTCACGGGGGCCGGAGGAGGCTGCCGCAGGCGCGGCCGCGGCGGTCGCAATACCTTCCAGATCCTTGGCGGTATAAACCTGGCCAACCGGGGCAATACGCTCGGCGATGGCCTCTGTCGACATGTCATCGGCGGCAAGGACGGCGCCGGACAGAGTGGCGGCCGCCATCCCGGCAGCCAGCAAATAGCTCAGTTTTTTCAACACGCTCATGTACTCCCAGCAGGCTCTTATTATCCCCAGAAAACGACGGGATTATAACCGAATAGTTACAGCCATTTAAACGCTTGTGTGTGAAGTGTTAAGCAATCTGCAAACAAAGTGGCAGAGCGGGAAGGGGTGATCCCACATAAAAAAACCCGGCATGCGCCGGGTTTCGTGAGGCTGAACAAAAGAGGGCGCGCTGATTGCCAAGGCGCCCCTCGCGCGTCGTCAATCCCAGTTCAGGATCACCTTGCCGGACTTGCCCGAGCCCATGGCTTCGAAGCCCTGCTGGAAGTCATCGATATGGAAATGGTGGGTGATGATGGGGCTGAGATCCAGGCCAGACTGGATGAGGCTTGCCATCTTGTACCAGGTTTCGAACATTTCGCGGCCGTAGATCCCCTTGATGAAGAGTCCCTTGAAGATCACCTTGCCCCAGTCGATGGCCATGGTGGAGGGAGGAATGCCGAGCATGGCGATTTTGCCGCCGTGGTTCATCTTGTCGATCATGTCCTGGAAGGCGCTGGGCACCCCGGACATCTCCAGCCCCACATCGAACCCTTCGGTCATGCCGAGATCTTCCATGACATCGGAGAGCTTCTCCTTGGCCACGTTGACGGCACGGGTGGCGCCCATCTTGCGGGCCAGTTCCAGCCGGTATTCGTTGACGTCGGTGATCACCACGTGACGGGCGCCAACGTGACGGCAGACGGCAGCGGCCATGATGCCGATGGGGCCTGCGCCGGTGATGAGCACGTCTTCACCCACCAGGTCGAAGGAGAGGGCGGTGTGCACGGCATTGCCGAACGGATCGAAGATGGCGGCCAGCTCATCGGGGATGTTGTCCGGCAGCTTGAAGGCGTTGAAGGCCGGGATCACCAGGTATTCGGCGAAGGAACCCGGGCGGTTCACACCCACACCAATGGTGTTGCGGCACAGGTGGGTGCGACCGGCACGGCAGTTGCGGCAGTGGCCGCAGGTGATATGGCCTTCGCCGGAGACGCGATCGCCGATGGCGAAGCCGCGCACTTCCTGGCCGACGGCGACCACCTCTCCCACATACTCATGCCCCACCACCATGGGGACGGGAATGGTCTTCTGGGCCCACTCGTCCCAGTTGTAGATGTGCATGTCGGTGCCGCAGATGGCGGTCTTGCGGATCTTGATGAGCAGATCGTTGTGGCCGAGCTCGGGAGCCGGGACATCAGTCATCCAGATGCCGACTTCGGATTTGAGTTTGGAGAGTGCTTTCATGACAGATTCCTCACGGCGCCATGCCGGGTACAGAGGGTAATAAAATGGGGCCCAACCTTGGCCCCCGTTTTAATCAGCCAGCCATGTGATCAAATCACACCGAGCTCGCGACCGATGCGAATGAAGGCATCGATCGCCTTGTCCAGTTGCTCCCGGGTATGGGCGGCGGACATCTGGGTCCGGATGCGCGCCTGACCCTTGGGTACCACGGGGAAGGAGAAGCCCACCACGTAGATACCGGCGTCCAGCATGCGGCTCGCCATCTCGGCGGCCAGTTTGGCATCCCCCAGCATGACCGGAATGATGGCGTGATCGGCACCGGCCAGGGTAAAGCCGGCGGCGCTCATGCGCTCGCGGAAGTAGGCACTGTTCTCCTTGAGGCGGGCACGCAGGTCGTGACCCTCGGCCAGCATGTCGATCACCTTGATGGTGGCCGAGACGATGGAGGGTGCCAGGGAGTTGGAGAAGAGGTAGGGACGGGAGCGCTGACGCAACCAGTCGATCACCTCTTTCTTGCCGGAGGTGTAGCCACCGGACGCGCCACCCAGCGCCTTGCCCAGGGTACCGGTGATGATGTCGACCCGTTCCATCACCTCGCAGTATTCGTGGGTGCCGCGGCCGTTCTCACCGATGAAGCCGACGGCGTGGGAGTCATCCACCATCACCAGCGCATCGTACTTGTCGGCCAGATCGCAGATGGATTTGAGGTCGGCGATGACGCCATCCATGGAGAAGACGCCGTCGGTGGCGATCAGCTTGAAGCGGGCGCCGTCGGCATCGGCCTGCTTGAGCTGGGCTTCCAGTTCGGCCATGTCGTTGTTGGCGTAGCGATAGCGCCTGGCCTTGCACAACCGCACCCCATCGATGATGGAGGCATGGTTGAGGGCGTCGGAGATGATGGCGTCTTCGGCACCGAAAAGGGTCTCGAACAGACCGCCGTTGGCGTCGAAGCAGGAGGAGTAGAGGATGCTGTCTTCGGTGCCGAGGAAGGCGGACAGCTTCTGCTCCAGCGCCTTGTGCTGGTCCTGGGTACCGCAGATGAAGCGCACGGAGGCCATGCCGAAGCCGTGGCTCTCGAGCCCCTGATGGGCGGCGGCAATCAGGTCGGGGTGGTTGGCCAACCCCAGGTAGTTGTTGGCACAGAAGTTCAGTACCTGCTCGCCGCCCACCGCAATCTGGGCCTGCTGGGCCGAGGTGATGATGCGCTCCTGCTTGTATAGCCCTTCCGCCTTGACCTGTTCGAGCTGTTCGGTCAGGTGACGATAGAATCCGTTAGACATCCTCGGTCCTCATTGCTGTATCGACTGTGTTATCAGGATCCCGGGCCGTGCAACCCGCACGGTTCGGCGTCGTCACGGTCGCGACGAAACGCCGACAGACCCTAGAATGGGCAACATTTTACTGTAATCCCTGCGTATAAATTCAAATTTTTATGCTGATAATCAACAATTGTGAAACAGATCTCACCCGGCTGGTTGGGCCAGTTGGTGATAATGTTGCTCCAGTTGATGTATCTGGGGGGCCACCTGTGGCTGCACGTAGGGGCGCAGCAAAAACAGCACCCGCAAGACCCCTTGGTAGAGCAGGGGTTTGGTGATGCGGGTGGCCGGGGCCTGGGCGATCTGGAACGGGATCCAGCAGGTGACGACCATCTTGATGGTCTGGCCGAGTTCCGGCAGGTCTTCATCGCTGACGGCGATGATGCCGCCTTCGCGCAGGCTTCTGAGCAGCGTCTCCACGGTGGCACGGAGCTGCTCCTGTGCCTTGAGGTATTTCTGCTGCAGCAGCTCGTCGCGACTCAGGATGTCCGGCAGATTCGCGTAGAAGAAGCGGAACTGCCACATCAAATAGAAGATGGCATCCAGGTAGCCCATCAGATCCTCCAGCCGGATCTCGCTGCTGCGGATCGGAGTGAAGCTGTCGCTCAGGTGGCGGGCGTACTGATCGAAGATGGAGTGGATGATGTCTTCTTTGTTTCTGAAGTGGTAGTAAAGGTTGCCCGGGCTGATGCCAAGGTGTGCGGCAATGTGGTTGGTGGTGATGTTGCGCTCGCCCTGATCGTTGAACAGCTCGGTGGCGCTGTGGATGATCCTGTCTCTGGTCTTCATCGCTGCTCCCTCTGCCGGGCCCGAAGGGGAAAAGTCATCGAGGTCGAATCCCCTTGCGGCCCGTGATAAACTTTTCGGCAATTTCAAATTGGCCCACTATACACAGCTTTAACAGGCAGTCACACGGGGCCACAACGTACGCGAGGCAAACTCCATGATCGTAGTAACTGGCGGTGCTGGCTTTATCGGTAGCAATCTGGTCAAGCAGCTGAACGCTCAAGGACGGACCGATATCGTGGTCATCGATGACCTGACCGACGGCACCAAGTTCGTCAACCTGGTCGACCTCACCATCGCCGACTACATGGACAAGGACGAGTTCCAGGCGCGGATCGTCTCCGGTGACGAATTCGAGGAGTGGGATGACGGCATCGAGGTGATCTTCCACGAAGGCGCCTGCTCCGCGACCACCGAGTGGAACGGCAAGTTCATCATGGAGGTCAACTACGAGTACTCCAAGGATCTGTTCCACTACTGCATCGAACGGGAAATCCCCTTCATCTACGCCTCTTCCGCCGCGACCTATGGCGGGCGCAACGACAACTTCATCGAAGATCCCAGGTTCGAGCAGCCCCTCAACGTCTACGGCTACTCCAAGCAGCTGTTCGATCAGTACGTGCGTCGCTGGATGCCGGAGATCAACTCTCAGGTGGTGGGTCTCAAGTACTTCAACGTCTATGGTCCCCGCGAGCAGCACAAGGGCTCCATGGCGTCCGTGGCCTTCCACCTCAATACCCAGGTGAAGCAGGGTGACAATCCCAAGCTGTTCGAGGGCTGTGACGGCTTCCCGGATGGCGGCCAGATGCGCGACTTCATCTACGTGGACGACGTCTGCAAGGTGAACCTCTGGTTCTGGCAGAATCCGCAGCACTCCGGCATCTTCAACTGCGGCACCGGCCGGGCTGAACCGTTCCAGAACGTGGCGGAAGCCGTGATCAGGCATCACCAGAAAGGCGCCATCGAATACATCCCCTTCCCGGATCACCTCAAGGGTCGCTACCAGAGCTTCACACAGGCGGATCTCACCAAGTTGCGCGGCGTCGGCTATGACGGCGAGTTCAAGACTGTGGCCGAAGGCGTGGCCGATTACATGGCCTGGTTGAACCGATGAACGCTCCGGCAAATGTGGTTGCGCCGGGTAGTGTATTGCAGATCTGCCTTTCTCAGGGTTGGGGGGGGTTGGAGATGTACCCTATCCGGGTCGGCAAGGGGCTGGTAGAGCGAGGTTGGCGTGTGTTCGGGTTGGCACTGGCAGGTAGTCGAGTTGCCTCAGATATGAAGGCCGCTGGTTTTGAGGTGTTTGAGGCGGCATCACGCAATCAGGCCATCTTGCGCCTGCCTGCGCTGCTGCGCTGGATGAAGCAAAGCGGCATCCAGATCGTGCACTGCCACAAGTCCAGCGATCTGCTGTTGGCCGCATTACTTGGCACTATTTCCTCGTTTCGCCTCATTTTCACCGAGCATATGGGCTCAAAACGACCTAAGAAGGATCCGTTGCATCGCTGGATCTACGGCAAGGTCGATAGGGTGCTCTCCATCAGCGACGAGACACTGAGGCGCAATCGCGCCGCCTTGCCGCTCCCCGCAGAGCGTATTCAGCGGCTGTGGCTGGGCACCGAGTTGACCTCTTGCGAGGAAGAGCCAGCCCTTATTCGCGGTGAGCTGGGTATTCCCACTGGCCCGCTGATCGGGATGGTCGGCCGTTTCAGTCCCGGCAAGGGGCAGCGTGAGCTGCTTGAGGCCTTTGCCCTGCTGCGTACCGAATTCCCCGACCTTCAACTGCTGCTGGTGGGGGGGACGCTTGCCACCGAGGGGGCTGATGAGCCCTTCGTCACTGAGCTGGAGTGCGACATTACCCAGCGGCAACTCGGTGGTGTCGTGCATTTTTCCGGCTTCCGGCGAGATACCGCCCGTATGTTGCAGGCGATGGATGTGGTGGTGATCCCTTCTCATAACGAGGCATTTGGCCTCACCGTGATCGAGGCGATGGCCGCCGGTAAACCGATCGTCGGGGCCACTACCGGTGCCGTGCCAGAGGTGCTTGGTGGTGTGGGTTTATTGGCCGAGCCATTGCAACCGCAAGTTATCGCTGCGCAGATCAAGGTACTGCTGCGAGATCCTGAATTAAGTGAGCGCCTGGGGAAATTGGCTCGCGAGCGGGCCGAGCAAAAATTTGATATGTCCCTGCATCTGGATTTGTTGATTGATATATACCAAGGGTTATCTTGATGTTGTTTGCCGATATACCAAAGAGAGCCTTCTGCTTTTCTAAATCACAAATATATACCTCACTTATCTCTATGTGGTGGTCACAATCTACCATTTCAATGTTTAAATCCTATTCTATTTCCTCCGTATTGTTATTTCCCTCTATTCCGATGTATTTTGGTTATGGAGAAAAACTCGGGATAATGATGCCTTTAGAAGGTTAGTCATCAAATGAAAATTTATGTCATTAGTCTCAAGCGTTCACCAGCCAGACGCCAACGAGTCATCGAGCAAATGGCTAGTCACGGTGTTGATTTTGAATTTTTTGATGCGGTAGATGGTCAGTTTGAGCACCCACTTTTTGCTGATTATAATTATAAAAAATGTTTATGGTTGACCAGTGGCAAAATGCCGACGCGTGGTGAAATGGGTTGTTATGCCAGTCACTATTTACTCTGGATGCATAGTGTTGCCATCAATCAATCCATTGTGGTGTTAGAGGATGATGCTATTTTGCTCCCATCCTTTAAGAAGACAATTAATATGATTGCTGATGATGTAAATAAATTTGGATTTATTAGGCTGGAGCCTGTCATTCGGGGGAAAACACAGCTGGTATCCGTGCGAGAAAATTACAAAATATTGATGATGGAAGATAATTTTGGGGGAATGAGGGGCTATGCAATCTCACCAAAATCCGCTGCTAAATTAATCAAACACAGGTGGTCATTGCCTGTAGATTGTTTTGTTGGGTTAGCCTATCTACATAATATGACCTCTTATGCTATTGAGCCTAGCATTGTTGCTCATGATGAGGTTGTGCCTACAACAGTCCAACTTGGATTTTCTAAAACAGCCTGGTACAGGAAACCAAGCCGAGAGCTGTATACACTCTATAAAAAGATAATGATTAAGCTTGCCTATCTTAGAAAGACAGGAAAAGATGGATTATGATCACCATCTGTAAAAACAAAAAGATTGTAAGCTATATGTTGCATGCTTATTATCTCTTGCCAATGTTGATATTATCATGCTTGGCATTTAATACTGAGGATGGGAAACATTATATCTCTCGTCTTGTAGTGGCTATGTTTATAATTTCTCTATTTACTGCTAGAAAGATATTATGGTCAAATTTAAATAACCCTGAAATAAAGAGGATAATGTTTTTTTGGATCCTAATTGCAGTTGTTTTTGCTGGTTACCATATTTTTCGTGGAGAGGTATTTAGTGCCCCTCGTGCTATTTTAGTATCACTGCTTTACCTGCTTGTTGTGCCTTGGCATAGGATACAAAAGCAGATGGTATTGTTGGTGATATTATTTGGTGGTTGTGTTGCTGGTGCTGTGGGGCTCTATGAGTATGCGGTGTTGGATATCAGAAGGGTTGGTGGTGTCATTAATCAAATTCCATTTGCATTATACGTTGCCATTACATTGTTAATCGCCATCTATACTGTTCTGAATAATCAAAACAGAAATGTAAATTTATTGGTATGGTTGTCTATTATTGGCTCAGTCTTTGCAATCGTCATGAGCGAGGTGCGGGGGGTTTGGCTAGCACTTATTTTTACTGCGATTATATTGGTGTGTTACCAATTGAAAAAATGGACTGTGCGCCGTATGGCCTCAATGGCGGTCGTTGCATTAGCCATGTTAGTGTTGCTATCTTTAATTCCCGCGATTGAACAAAGAGTTGATGAAACCAGGCAAGAAATCACACAAATATCGGCGGGTAATAAAGATACATCTATCGGTATCAGGCTTCAGTTATGGCACTCAGCGATAGAAATAATCAAAGCTCACCCCTTGATGGGAGTGGGTACCAAAGGCTACCAAAATATAATGGAGCAGCAATATCAACAAGGTGTGATAACCAGTGCAGTTCTCTCATTTAAAAATGCACACTATCATAATCAATATCTTGATAGCTATGTGCGCTATGGTGTGCCTGGCTTATTAATAGTTTTCGTTATTTTTATGTCACCTTATTTACTGTATGGGTTGCAATGTACCCCACAGGGTTTTTTGTGTATTTCAATTAGTAGTGTGTGCCTTATTGCAGGATTAACAGATGTACCATTAATACATACAGGAATAATTTATGTAATAATATTATACTCAGCGGTAATATATCTAACATCATGTGATTATAAAAAAACACAACTATGATAAAATATTTTATTCTGGTTTGAATGTTATTTTCATTTACAATATATTGAGGTTCATGTGTCGTTTTTTTTGAACAAAATCCGCCTATGGCTTAGGAATAAAATTTATTGTCAGCCTGGAAATGAAATAAATATTTCTGGGCGAGTACGGGTGAGAAGATGCAAAATATCCCTAAAGGGACATGGCTGTTCGCTGACACTCCATCCTGATGTAAATCTAAGGGGGGTTAACATAGAGATTGATGGTATTAATTGCCATATAAATATTGGTGCCAATACGGTTGTTGGCGAGAATACATACCTTTCTTGTCGTGAAAGAGATATTAGTTTGACGATAGGTGATTACTGTATGTTTTCAAGGAATGTGAAGGTAATGACGTCGGATGGGCATGATATTATTAGAAGTGGAGAAAGGATGAATTATGCAAAAAATATAACAATTGGTAATAAAGTATGGTTGGCCGATGGCGTTGTTGTCCTAAAGGGGGGGGATATTGGGGATGGTTGTGTTATTGGAATAAATTCTGTTGTCACTAATAAGGTTCAGGGAAATACTGTCGCGGTAGGCTGCCCCGCACGAGAGGTATCCAAGAACGTTAGTTGGCGAAAAGAATTAACATACTGATATAATTGTTTTTTTAAAATTCATATCCAATAACATGAGTCAATAATAATAATGTATCAACGCCGCCTTCAACAATTATTACCCATACTTTGGCCTCAACTTATCTGGTTGACATTAATCCTTATGGTGGCGCGAGTCGTAATGTATAACTCCTTCGTCGAGCCCGATCTGGTGGCCGACAAGGGGGACGATCTGCTGAGGATGTGGGTCACCGGGTTGCGCTATGATCTGCGTATCGCGGGGATGGCGGTCGCGCCTTTCCTGTTGTTCGGGTTGGGACTTGCCGGTTGGAGCAAGGGCTGGGGATATCTGTGGCGCAGTTTGCCGCTGTGGTTTGGGTGGGTGGCATTTATTGTGGCTAGCGTTGCAATCGGCAATTATTTCTATTACCAGACCTATCACAACCATATCGATGTGTTCGCCTTTGGTCTGGTTGACGATGATACCTGCGCCGTGTTGGCCAATATGTGGCAGGACTATCCGGTTATTAAAGGGGGTATCGCCGCTACCCTGTTGGCACTTCCTCCTGTCTGGTTCAGTTATCGTGTCCGATCCATGACGCTGCGGCCTTGGCCGAGTGCCCTGTTCTGGGTGGTGTTGGTTCTTTCGGTCATCCTGATCGCCGTTGCCGCACGGGGTAGCGTGGGGACTTTCCCTCTTCGTCGTGCCAATGCTCAGGTTTCTGACCTGACGGTGCTCAATAAATTGACGCCCAATGGCTTGATGGCGATTGATTGGGCCATCAAGGATTATCAGGCTGATATTCAGTTTGAGATAGTCGATGCCGCCGAAAAAATAAGACTGCTTAAGGCCGCTGGGCTTGATTCATTAGCAGGACGGACCCCGATCAATACATGGCTTGCTGACCACAAACCCCATGTGGTGATGAGTCTGATGGAGAGTTTTGGCAGCAATATGCTGGCACTGGATGAGCCGGGTAAAAACGATCTGCTGGGCAGTTTGCGCGAGCCGTTCCGGCAGGATTTCGTATTCAAGCGTTTCGTGTCGGAGGGGAATGGCACCGCTCCGTCTCTGGCTGCGCTGTTTTTCCATAGCCCCATGGAGAACCTTAGCCACTCTTCGGCACAGTCCAAGGCGCTGACCGGTACGCCATTCTCTATTTATAAACAGGCGGGTTATCGCGTTATCTTCATCTCGCCAGGTAATATGATGTGGCGCAATCTGGCCAATTATTTGCCGGTGCAGGGGGTTGATGCGTTATATGACCAGAATGCCCTGCTGGAGATGTATCCGGAGTCGGCCAAGGAAATGACGGATTGGGGTGTGCCTGATGAATATGCCTATCACCTGGCTGAGAAGTTGCTCAAAGAGGCGAAACAGCCGCTCTTCATCAGTATTTTGACCGTGACTAATCACCCCCCTTATGTGGTGCCGTCCCATTATGTGCCGCAGCCGGTGGCCGTGACCGACGGGGTGCGACGTCACGCCGAAGATGGCCAGATTGATCAGCTGAATATCTTACGCACCTACCAATATGCGGCGGATGCCTTCGGGCGTTTCGTGGCTGATATCAAAGAATCTGCGCTCGGCTCCCACACGCTGATCGCTGCCAGCGGCGATCACCAGATGCGCAGGGTTAAGGCTTACTATCCCGCCGAGCAGATGCTCGATCGGGCGGTGCCTTTCTATCTCTATGTGCCGAAAGCCATTCTGGATCGGGTACCCTGGCGTTTTGAGTCGGCGCGCCCAGGCTCCCACAAGGACATCTTCCCGACGCTCTACGCCTTCAGCCTCTCGGACGTACCCTACCAGGCGCTTGGTGGACGTAATTTGTTGGCGCCACAGGACGATCCGACGCGGGCGTTTGGTTACAACGAGACGGTCTGGATTGATGCTAATGGTGCCTACCCCCTGACTGGCAATCCGGTCAGGTATCTTTGGGTCCCAGGAGAGAGTTGGTATCTGGGTGAGGCCGTACAGCCGATCGATGAGGTGCAGCGGCAGCGGATGCAGGCTTATCCGGCATTGCTGCGTTGGCAGCTTAATGCCAGAGTCGCGGGCGTGATCGCCGATGATGAGATCGAGTGAATGTTACCCCTTCACCCATAGAGAGGCACACATGTTCAAGGCTGACTGGCTGTTGCCCTTGCCCGCCGGGCTGGATCAACACCAGGCCATGTGCAACGGCACCGCTGGTCTCACAGCCGTGTCCCTGCTGGCGGCCCTTGGTTATTAGGTGGCTGCCCTGACCGGTCGCCACAAAGAGCAGGGGGGCCATACTGACCGCCTTGGGAGCGAGTCACATAGTGCCGCGCAGCGAATTGCTGGAGCTGGCCAAGCTGCTGGCCCAGATGAACTATGGCGGTCTGCGGTCTGCGGTCTGCGGTCTAGCGGGCGGCTTCGATCTGCCCACCAGTGTAATGCCTTTCATCCTGCGCAACGTGCAACTGCAGGGTGCATTCGGTGATGTGCCCGCTGGCGCGTCGTCAACTGGCGTAGCGGCGACTGGCGCGGGATTTGCCCGCCAGCCCAGGCGGTGACTGAGATCGGACTGGAGCAGGTGGTGGATGCTGCGAGGCCATCACGCAGGTGAAAATTGCGGGGCGCACGCTGGGGGGGGGGGGCCTTAAATGGAGCCAATTGCGAGCCCCATTATTCTGGATAGACTTTGTAGGCCGGTGCACTATCCAAGGAGAATGAGCATGGGTACGCAGACGCCTGATTTCGATCTCGATGATGACTGGGAGCCGGAATCCTGGGAAGACGAGCTGGAGGAGCTGGATGACGAGAGCTGGCAGGACTATGACCCTCTCGACGATCAGTGATTCCCTGTAACACCTGAGGGCGGGCCTGGTGCCCGCCCGATTTTTTGTGTGGCGAGGGGGGCAGCCCTTGGTGAGAACGGGGCGGGCTGGTTAGAATGAACTGCTCAAATGACGCTGTACGAGGCAGGCAGCGGCTCAACAACGATTCCAACGACGCCAAGGATGAATATGCGCTCACTCGTCATCATGTTTTGTGCCGCCCTGCTCGGGGGCTGTGTTTCCAACTCCGACGACCCTTGCGAGAAGGTGTGGAGCGACGTGGGAGAGGCGGACGGCAAGCTCGGTTTTGCTGGCGATCGGGTGGCATTTCACCAGACCCAGTGCGGGGAAAAAGTGGACGTTGCCCTTTGGGAGCTGGGTCGCCAGAAGGGGCTGGCCTGGTATTGCCGACCCGAGCATCTCTATCTGGCAGGACGGTCGGGAGAGGAGTATCGCGGCGTCTGTCCCAACGACGTGCAGGCCCGTCGCCTGTTTGAACAGGGTCGCCATGGCTGGACTGATCAATAAATCAGCCTTCCTCTCTCTTCTGAAATCTTGCGTGAATCTCTTCGTGAGAAGAGGGACCTACCCTTCCTTATGTTTCAGCCGCAGCGGCTGGCACAGGTAATCCTTGTCATTGGCGCTGCGGGCACACTTGCCACACACGAATTTGGGTTTGCGCACAATCTTGCGCAGCGTCTTGAGATCGGCGGGGATCTCGTGACGGCGCCACTCACACAGCGTCTTGTGACCCATGACGTCCTCGACAGTGAATGCAACGGGTGAGAGGGGCAGGACCCCTCCCGGTGTGGTTACTGGTACAGGTATTTGGTGAAGATGAGCTCGCGGACCGCCTTCTTGCCCGTCTCCTTGACCAGCAGTTCGTTGACCTTGGCCTCACACTCCTTGCGCAGCTCTTCCCGGTTCACCAGGGACTTGATCTGTGCGCCCGTCTTGCTGCCAATCAGCCGGATGATGGCGTCGCGGATCAGGGGGTCGTGCTGCTCCAGCAACTTGAGGTCGGCAGCGTCCGTGGCCATCAGCTCTACCGTCACCCGTACATAGCCGAGGGTTTTGCCGTCGCCAAGGTAGTTGGTGATGATGTCCGGATCCAGAGCGTGATAGGCGAATCCCGGCTGGACGGCGGAGGAGGCGGGATCGGTGGTCTCTTCCTCATTGGCGAAGGCCTGTGTATTCAAGAGGGTACACCCCAGGGACAGCAGCAGAATTCTGAAGATCTTCATCTGGATGGCTCGGCAGCGACGGATGCCCCATTTTTGATGCTGCCATCGGGGCCGTCAAGCACGGATGTTCTTACAATTCGCCATTGATTTACGGATAATAAACCGGTTTTTAACCTGACAACGGAAATCTCCGGATGGTGAAGCTGTGAAGTCCGAGTTGACTGTTCCCCTCGTCCAGCTCGTCCCGTGGCGGGCGCCTGCAGAGTGCGAACCGCCCGAGGCGCTGCGTCCCTGGTTGCTGGAGGCCGATTCCATGACCCGGCGCCTGCGTCGTTACAATCATCACCTCTCGGTGCAACTGCTCGGCAATCGCGCCGTGTCGCTGACGGTGGACGAGCAGGCGCTGGTGGCGGTGTCGGCCCCCGTGGGCATGTGCCGCGAGGTGATCCTGCACGGTGATGGCGGGCCTGCCATCCTGGGTTGGACCCTGTTTGCCGAAGCGGCCTTGCAGGGGGGCGGTTTGCAGGATCTGGGAGAGCAGCCGCTGGGAGAGCGCATTTTCGGTGATGCACCGGCGCGGCGGGATCACCTGCAACTGGCCTGTTTCGAGATAGCGAGCAATCCCTGGTGTCCGGCCGCCACCGTCTGGGGGCGTCGTTCCCGCCTGTTTCTGGGGCAATGGCCACTGCTGGTCCATGAACTTTTCCTGCCCTCGCTATCGTCTCATTCGTTGCCATCGGATAAGGAGCTGGAGTGAAGCTGTTAACCAAGGAGCGGGGACTGGCCTATGCGCAGTTGGCCCGCATCGACAAGCCCATCGGTACCCTGCTGCTGCTGTGGCCGACCCTGTGGGCGCTCTGTCTGGCGGCTGGTGGCCTGCCTGACCCCTGGATCCTGACCGTGTTCGTGGTGGGCGTCTTCCTGATGCGCTCCGCCGGCTGTGTCATCAATGACTATGCGGATCGCAACTTCGACGGTCATGTCAAACGCACCGCCGGGCGACCGCTGCCCATGGGGCGGGTCGCCGAGCGGGAAGTGCTGGTGCTGTTCGCCGTGCTGGCGCTTCTCTCGTTCGCCCTGGTGCTGACGTTGAACCCGCTCACCATCAGCCTGTCCTTTGCCGGCCTGCTGCTGGCAGTCTGCTACCCCTTCATGAAGCGCTTCATCCCCATCCCTCAACTGGTGCTCGGCATGGCCTTCTCCTGGTCCATTCCCATGGCCTACGCGGCTCAGGCCAATGCCCTGCCGCCGGAAGCCTGGCTGTTGTTTCTTGCCAACCTGCTGTGGACCATCGCCTATGACACCGAGTACGCCATGGTGGACAGGGATGACGACCTCAAGCTCGGCCTGAAATCGAGCGCCATCCTGTTCGGCCGTCACGACAAGCGGATCATCGGCGCGCTGCAACTGGCGACCCTGCTGATCCTGCTGGGGGTCGGGCAGCTGATGGGGTTGGGGTCAGGTTATTACTGGGGACTGCTGGGGGCGGCGGCGCTGTTCGTCTACCAGCAGCGACTGATCCGGGAGCGGCAGCGGGAAGCCTGCTTCCAGGCCTTCCTCAACAACAACTACGTGGGGGCGCTGGTGCTGCTCGGGGTGATGGTTCACTACCTCTAACCCGCCCCCCTTCCTTGATGAAAAAAAGGCCGCATGATGCGGCCTTTTTGTTGGGTGTCGACGCCTCAGAGCCGGTTGCCCGCCTGGATGGTGCGGCGGATCTTGTTGCTGAGCAGCGGCACTATGTTGTCGGCCAATGCCTGGAAGCGGCCGAGATCCGGTTTGCAGCCCGGATCCAGATAGCCTTCGCTGCGCAGGGTGTGGATCAGGGTGCTGAACAGCTTCTGGTCGAAGAACTCGGGGGCGTTGATGCCGTGCAGGGTGCCGAGGCGTTCCGCCATCATCAGACCGTCCGCTTCCAGCTGCTCCGCCTCGATGTGGGGCTGGGCCAGCATGCGGGTCAGCACGATGGCGTAGCGTTGCAGCGTCTCCTGGATGCTTTCGGCCAAGAGCAGCAGGCGCATCTGGTTGCCGGGGTTGACCCAGTAGCCGCCGTCGCGTGCCTCGACCAGTTGCTGGCGTAACAGCTCGGCCAGCAGGGCATCGATCAGTTCAGGCAGCTCGTCCTCTTCATAGCGCAGGAAGAGTTCGGTCTTGAGCAGGGGGTAGATGTCGACACAGCGGGCGACGATCTCGCTGCGGGAGATCCCCTCGCACCGCTCGATCAGGGCCGCCACCAGGGAGGGCATGGCGAACAGGTGCAGTATGTTGTTGCGGTAGTAGGTGAGCAGGATCGCCTGATAGCGGTCCAGGCTGATGATCTGGCCCAGCTTGTCCTCGCTCACCTCGAACTTGTTGAGCTCCATCGCCTGCTCCAGCAGGGTCCTGGCGTCCTCGTCCGGCATGGTGCTGTGCGGGCTGTAGGGCACCTGCTTGAGCAGGTCCAGATAGGTGTTGAGCTGGGCCTGGAGTTCGTCCCGGGTCAGGGCGTGGCGCTCGGCGGCCAGCAGGGCCAGGGCACTCAGGGTCAGGCCGTTGACGGCGGCGGCATCGTTGATGCGGGTCATCAGCAGCTCGGCCAGCTGGTTGACGGTGGGGGACATCCACTCGGGACGTTCCTCCCGGCCGATGCTCTCCTTCCAGGTGGGTACATGTTCGCCGAGGTAGCTGTTGAGGGTCAGCGGTTCGCCGAAATTGACGAAGCCACGGCCATAGTTGCGCAGCTTGCGCAGGATGCCGAGCACCTGCAGGAAGCTCTCCTTCTCCTTGCGGCTCCCCTTGAGTTCGTTGTGGTAGGTGTTCACCTCCATCACGTGCTCGTAGCCGAGGTAGACGGGGACCAGGGTCACCGGCCTGTCCAGCCCGCGCATCATGGCCTGCAGGGTCATGGCCAGCATGCCGGTCTTGGGGGGCAGCAGGCGACCGGTACGCGAACGCCCGCCCTCGGTGAAGAACTCCACCGAGTAGCCCTTGGCAAACAGCAGGTTGAGGTACTCCCGGAATACCGTGCTGTAGAGCGGATTGCCCTTGAAGGTGCGGCGGATAAAGAAGGCTCCGCCGTGGCGGAAGATGGGGCCTGCTGGCCAGAAGTTGAGGTTGATGCCCGCCGCGATGTGGGGCGGCACCATGCCCTGGTGGTAGATGACGTAGGAGAGCAGCAGGTAATCCATGTGGCTGCGATGGCAGGGGACGTAGACGATCTCGTGCCCTTCCTGGGCCAGCTGACGCACCTGCTCTGCTCCGTTGACCGAGAGGCCGCGATAGAGCTTGTTCCACAGCCAGCCGAGGAAACTCTCCCCGAGGCGGATCAACCGATAGGAGAAATTGGAGGCGATCTCGTCCATGTAGCCGTGGGCACGCTTTTGCGCCTTCTCCAGGCTGATCCCTTCCCGTCTGGCCTCCTCCTCGATGGCCTGCTGGATCACGCTCGAATCCAGCAGTTGCTTGAACAGCAGGTTGCGGTTCGGCAGCTTGGGCCCGGTGGCTGCCAGCTGCTGGCGGCTGAAGTGGGTACGGGCCACCCGCGCCAGCTTGTGGGCGATGGCCTCGTCGGTGCCGTGCTTGTCCGCCATGTAGCGCAGGGAGAGGGGCGGGGAGAAGCGCACCAGGTTCTCGCGCCCTTTCAGGATCACGATCAGCGCCTTCTTCAGGCGGTTTGGCGCCAGGCTGCTGATGATGTTCCAGCCGGAGGCCTCCTCGCCTTCCCGGCCCGGGGCGCGGCCCCAGAACAGGGTGACGGGTACTACCTGGATGTCCAGCGCCGGATCCTGCTTGTGCAGGTCCAGCAGCTGGTGGAACTCCTGCAGGAAGGGGAGTGGCTTGTTGCGCGTGCCGAACAGGGGAGGCGGACGATCCAGACAGACGTAGCGTGGCAGCAGTTGACCGTTCAGCTCCAGCGGCGTGAAGGGGCCGGGCAGGCCGAGATCCTCGCAGCACTGTTGCAGGGTCATCAGGTCGGTGATCGAGCTGGTCTTCAGGGCATAGACGATGGGTCTGGCCGGATCCAGCTTGAGCTCGGTGATGGGGTTTTCCGGCAGGCTCTTGTGATTGACCAAGCCGCTGACCGGCCATTGCAGGATGGCTCTGGAAATCTTCTGTCCAAGGGACATGTGCGTCTGCTCTCCAAAAAAATGCGGCGTGAGCATAGCAAATCACCGACTGCTTGTCGCCGAGAGGTACGATGAGTCGGCACTTCAGGGCGGGGGGAGGGACAAATGTGCGTCGGGTCGCGACAAATGCCAGTTGCGCCTTGCCTTGGCCCCAGCACTGTATATACTGCCAGTGTGCTGTATAAAAAGACAGGTGCCCATGCTATGAAACCCCTTACCCCTCGCCAGGCTGAAGTACTCGAGCTCATCAAGGCGAACATGAACGAGACCGGCATGCCGCCGACTCGCGCCGAGATTGCCCAGAAGCTTGGCTTCAAGTCGGCCAACGCGGCCGAAGAACATCTGAAGGCCCTGGCCAAAAAAGGGGTCATCGAGATCATGCCGGGCACGTCCCGTGGCATTCGTCTGCTGCTCGAAGAAGAGGACGTACAGCCTGAAGAAAACGGCCTGCCGCTGATCGGCAAGGTGGCGGCCGGTGAACCCATCCTGGCCCAGGAACACATCGAGAGCCACTACCAGGTGGATCCCGCGCTGTTCCACCCGCGGGCAGATTTCCTGCTGCGGGTGCAGGGCATGAGCATGAAGAACATCGGCATCATGGACGGGGACCTGCTGGCGGTACACAAGACCCAGGAGGTACGTAACGGCCAGGTCGTGGTAGCACGTCTGGACGAGGACGTCACCGTCAAGCGCTTCCAGCGCAAGGGCAGCCAGGTGTGGCTGCTGCCGGAAAATGAAGAACTCTCCCCCATTGAGGTGGATCTCGCCAGTCAGCACCTCACCATAGAGGGCCTGGCGGTCGGCGTGATCCGCAACGCCGACTGGATGTAAGTATCCGATGCGATGAAGAGGCCTCCTGCGGGAGGCCTCTTCATTTTCATCTGCCGATGGCATCTCCCTCCCCACCTTTTCGCTTCTCCTTCCTGTGCGCACAGTCTCGCCGCACGACATGCATTTCGGATATATCCTTTGATAAGGCCCCTGTCATGGTCGGTGATCAGGGAAGGGGGAGTCGCACCGGGCAGTACGCCATGGCAGGGATGCATGATCGCCGAGTCGGTGCGCAGAAGGGAGAGTCGCCTCAGACTGGGGACTCGTACAGTCAGTACGCTGCCGTGGTTGGTTCGTCGTTGGGGACAAAGAGACCCGTCAGCGTGACCTGTTGAGCAAGGAGGACAGGTATGGCTTCAAGCTCGCCGTGGGATCCGGTGCCGGCCGCAGCGCCCGCATCTTCCATCACCCGATTCATCAAGGGCAGTCGGATGACATGGTTCTATGCGCTCTGGGTCTATCACAAGGGAGATGGTTGGACCATCTGGCTTGGGTGCCCCAAAGACAAGATTGTCCGCCTGGTTCGTCTGTTTCGCCGTCATCACGACATCGGATTGCCGGATGAGCCCTGGACTGCCCCCGTCATCCCGCTGCGCGTCCCCCTGAGACGTGCCCAGCCGCAGCACAGGCTGCGGCCCTGATCCCTCTTCCTGTACAGACAAGAGCCCCGCCAGAGCGGGGCTCTTGTTTTGGCGCCGATGCGGCTGATCCATGGCACAGACGCTTTCCCGCCGGGATGCAAGACTAGCCAGCGGCGGGGGTGGGCGGGTTACAATGACCCCTACCGGTTTTGCCCCCTGGGCTTCTAACATAAGCAAGGCTTTGTTTTATATGGTTAAACCACGTTTTTACCTGCTGCTGTTGCTGTTCATCGGCGCCATTGCTGCGACTTATTACTGGAGTCAGCCCGCGGTGCCGGAACAGGCCGATTACTACCCGGCGGGGCGAGACATCAACCCGTTTACCCTCACGGATGCGGATGCACAGCCCTTTACCCCTGCCAACCTGACGGGACACTGGAGCTTTCTGTTCATCGGCTACACCTACTGCCCGGATGTCTGTCCGACCACGCTGGCGGATCTGCGCAGCGTCTATCCGGCGTTGAAGAAGATAGCCCCCACTAGCCAGGTGGTATTCATCTCGGCGGATCCCCAGCGGGATGACAGCGCCCGCCTGAAGAGCTATACCGCCTTCTTCGAGCCCGAGTTCAAGGCGGCGACCGCACCTCACAGTGCCCTCTTTCCTCTGGTCCGCAATCTGGGGCTGGTCTATTCCATCGTGGAAGGGGATCGCAAGGACTACCTGATCGACCACTCCGCCTCCATCGTGCTGATCAACCCCGAGGGGAAGCTGGTGGCCACCTTCCGACCCAAAGTGGCACCGGGTGAGGTGCCCCACGTGGACATGCAGGCCATGGTGGCCGACTTCGCGCGCATCGTGCGGCTGGCTGGCGAGTGATCCCGGCGCGCACCATGCTGATTCCCGCCTGGCTGAAGGATCCTCGCCGCCACAGAGCCGTCTTCGCCCTGGCCCTGCCCATGGTGTTCTCCAACGTCACCACACCCTTGCTGGGGTTGGTGGACACCTGGGTGATCGGTCATCTTGGCCAGGCCTGGTTTCTCGGCGGCGTGTCGGTCGGTGCGACCTTCATCAATCTGCTGTTCTGGCTGCTTGGCTTCCTGCGCATGTCCACCACAGGGCTGACTGCCCAGGCTCAGGGTGCAGCCCATGCCGAAGGGCAGCTCGACACCCTGGCGCGGGCCCTGGGCTTGGCGATCGGACTGGGCATGGCGCTGTTGCTCCTGTTGCTGCCGTTCCTGCCTGCCATCATCGCCCTCGGTGGCGGCTCTTCCGAGGTACAGACCTATGCCGGTCAGTATGTATCGGTGCGGATCTGGAGCGCCCCGGCGGCCTTGTGCAATCTGGTCATCATGGGGTGGTTGCTGGGCATGCAGGATGCACGCAGTCCCATGCTGCTGCTGATCCTGGGCAATCTCGTCAACATGGTGCTGGACGCCTGGTTCGTGCTGGGATTGGGCTGGCAGGTGAAAGGGGTGGCCGCAGCATCCCTGCTGGCGGATTACAGCACGCTCGGGGTGGGGTTCTGGCTGGTGAGCCGGCATCTGCGCCGACTTGATCCCGGGGTGTGGCACAACGCCTGGCAGCGCTGGCGCCAGTGGCCGGCCCTGCTGCGGCTGCTCGCCCTGAACCGGGATATTTTCATCCGCTCCCTGTGCCTGCAACTCTGCTTCGTGTTCATGACTCTCCAGGGGGCCAGGCTGGGGGATGTGGCGGTGGCCGCCAATGCGGTGCTGCTCAATTTCCTGATGCTGATTTCCTACGGGCTGGATGGATTTGCCTATGCGGTGGAAGCCATGGTAGGGCGCGCCATCGGGCGGCGCGATCGGCCGCTGCTGCGAGAGGCCATCGTCCTCAATCTGGGCTGGGCGCTGCTGATCGCCCTGGCATTCACCCTCTCGTTTGCCCTGGGGGGCCACTGGCTCATCCGCCACATTACCGACATACCGGCGGTGATCGCCGAGGCGCAACGTCAGCTCCCCTGGCTGGTGGCCATGCCGCTGCTGGCGGTCTGGTGCTTCCTGCTGGACGGGGTCTTTATCGGCGCCACCCGGGCCCGGGAGATGCGCAACAGCATGCTGGTGGCGGTGTTTGCCGGCTTCTTTCCCATCTGGTGGCTCTGCCAGGGATGGGGTGTGGCGGCCCTGTGGGCCGCCATGAGTGCCCTGATGGCAGGTCGTGGCTTGACGCTGGGCTGGCTCTGCTGGCGACTGGAGCGGGGTGGACGGCTGCTGGCGGGGCAGGGGACGGCGCAGTCAGTCTGAATCCTGGCCGCCTTGCCAATATCGTCAGCGGTCAGAGCGAGCCTGAATAGTCGAACTGTCGCCAGCTCTCGTAGACGAACACCGCGACGGCGTTGGCCAGATTCATGCTGCGGCTCTGGGGCAGCATGGGAATGCGCAGCCGCTGCTCGAATGGCAGGCTCTCGATGATCTCCATGGGCAGGCCTCGGCTCTCGGGCCCGAACAGCAGGGCGTCACCGGGGGCAAACCGGGCCGCCGAGTGGGCGGTGCGTCCCTTGGTGGTGCAGGCAAAGACCCGTTGGGGGGCGACGGCCGCCAGAAACGCCTCATAGTCAGGCCAGCGCTTGACGTCGGCAAACTCGTGATAGTCGAGCCCGGCCCGCTTGACCCGTTTGTCATCCCACTCGAACCCCAGGGGCTCTATCAGGTGCAACCGGTAGCCGGTATTGGCGCAGAGGCGAATGATGTTGCCGGTGTTGGGGGGGATTTCCGGTTGGTAGAGCACGATATCGAGCATGGAAGGATCCTGGGCTGGTGCGAAACGGGCGCCAGCATACCCAGCACCCGTGCCGATGAAAAGGGGGAGGTCAGGGCATGGGCAGACGGATGGTGATGACCAGTCCGGTCGGCTGATTGCTGCTGGCCCGGATGGTCCCCCCATGACGCTGGATCGCCTCGGCGGCGATGGCAAGGCCGAGACCCGTGCCCCCGGTCTTGGCGTTGCGGGCATCGTCCACCCGAAAGAAGGGCAGGAACAACCGGGGCTGCTGCTCCACCGGCACGCCAGGGCCGTCATCCCGTATGGTCATCACCCATTCCCGTCCCTCCCGGTACCAGTCCACCTTGATGAACTCGCGGGCATACTTGAGGGCGTTGCGCAGGGGATTTTCCAGGGCGCGCGCCAGCAGCTCCGGCCACATGGTGAGGGATTCGGCGGGCAGGGAAGGGAGCCTGAGCTGTTTGCCGTTCTGATTTGCCTCGAACATGGCATCGTCCAGGATGGGCTCCAGCAGCTCCGCCAGGGGCAGCGTCACCGGCGCCTCCACATGTTGCTGCACCCGCGACAGATCCAGCAGATCCCCTATCAGCTTGTCGAGCCGGGCTATCTCCCCTTCGATGCGCGCCAGCTCGGCGCTGTCCCCCTGCTTGCGGCGGATCAGCGCCTGTGCGAGCTGGATGCGGGTCAGGGGGCTGCGCAGCTCGTGGGAGATGTCGGAGAGCAGCTGCTTCTGCTTCTGGATCATGTCCTTGAGGGTATCGACCATGCGACTGACATGTTCGGCCAGCTGGCCTATCTCGTCGCGCCGACCCAGGTTGGGGATCTGTATTTCCAGGTTGCCCTGGGCGAGTTGGGAGACCGACTGCTGCAACTGCAGTATGGGGCGGGTCAGGCGCCAGGCGAGCAACAGACAGAGCGGGGTGCTGACCAGCATGGCGATGCCCAGGATCTGGATGGGGTGATCCAGGATCTGGATGAAGAGGAACAGGTAGGAGTTTTCGACGTTCAGACCGAAATAGACGTGATAGGTCTGGCCGTGATGGACCATCTGGAAGGGGCCGGCGATGGCGCGCTGGTGTTCGCTGCCCAGCATGGGCTTGGCCGGGTTGTCCGAGTCGAGCATGAAACGGATCACGAACTTGCTCAGCCGGGTGCTGGACTGCATCTGCCCCTTGGCATCGCGTAGATAGATGTTGTCCACCGGCAAGAGGCCCGCGGCATCGATGGCCTTGGCCAGATCGAAATCCTGCTCGGGATCCGCGCCCCGTTGCAGCGCCGCCAGGTTGTTGTTGAGACGGGTGACCTCGTGGGCCGGCAGCGGGATGATATTGCGGGGGTCCAGGGTGGGGAGGATCACCACCGCGGCCACGACCAGCAGCAGGATGAACCAGAACCAGAGGAAGATCTGGGTGGACAGGCCGTTGAAGGTGCGGGCCGATTTCATGCCTGCTCCAGCCACAGGTAGCCTCGTCCCCGCACCGTCTTGAAGCGGGGCTGGCCGTCGGCCCGCTCCGGCAGCTTCTTGCGCAGGTTGCTCAGGTGCATGTCGATGGCCCGATCGAAGGGTTCGAGCTTCTTGCCCAGCACCTGCTCGGAGAGCAGGCCCTTGCTGACGATCTGGCCCGGATTGCGCAGCAGGCACTCCAGCAGGCCGAACTCGGTGGCGGTGAGTTCCAGCAACTGATCGTCGCAGCGAGCCTGTTGCAGGCCGGGCTGCAGCACCAGATCCATGAATCTCAGCTCGTCCGGGGCTCCGCGCTGGGGAGCCTGGCTCTGGGTTCGACGCAGGATGGCGCGCACCCGGGCCAGCAGCTCCCTGTCGTCGAACGGCTTGGCGAGATAGTCGTCGGCACCGGCCTCCAGCCCGTTGACCCGATCCTGGCTGTCGCCACGGGCGGTCAGCATCAACACCGGGGTGTCGTGGGTCTTGCGCAGCCGGGTCAGCATCGCGAAACCGTTGAGTCTGGGCATCATGACGTCCAGCAGCACCAGGTCGAAAGCCTGTTCTGCCAGTCGCAGCAATCCCTCTTCCCCATCCTCGGCGACGGTGACCTCAAACCCCTCCAGGGTCAGGATTTCGGTGAGCAGCTGGGTCAGTTCGAGATCGTCGTCGACCAGGAGTATTTTGTTCATCTGGGAGTCACTCTGTTGATTTTGCACGCCAAACTGACGTCCGGGTCAGGGTATAATAAGTTTTTACGCGTCGGAGGAAAGCCGGTTTTGAGCCACCAACACTATTCCCGCTGGGTCACCCTGGCCAGCATGGCCGCTGTGACCACCGCCACCCTGCTCATCCTGGGCAAACTGATCGCCTGGCTGATGACGGATTCATCCAGCCTGCTGGCATCCCTGACCGATTCCTTCATGGACATCAGCGCCTCTCTCATCAATCTGCTGGCCATCCGTTATGCGCTGGCCCCTGCCGACGAAGAGCATCGCTTCGGCCACGGCAAGGCGGAGTCCCTGGCGGGTCTGGTGCAGTCGGCCTTCATCTCGGGGTCCGCCTTGCTGCTGGTGATGCACGGCATCTCGTCGATGCTGAATCAGGTGCCCGTGGTGCGCCTGGAGGCCGGGATCTGGGTCAGCGTCGGCTCCATCGTGCTGACCCTGCTGCTGGTGAGCTTCCAGGGCTTTGTCATCCGCAAGACCAACAGTGTGGCCATCAAGGCCGACATGCTGCACTACCGTTCCGACCTGCTGCTCAATGGCGGCGTGCTGGTGGCACTGGTGCTGGCGGGGCAGGGGTGGTACTGGGCCGACGGCCTGTTTGCCATTCTGATCGGTCTATTCCTGGTGTGGGGGGCTGTCCATATCGGCTACGAATCGGTGCAGGCCCTGCTCGATCGTCAGTTGCCAGAGGAGGAACAAGCGAGAATAATGGCCCTCTGCTGCGCCGTAGAGGGGGTGCATGGCGTACATGACCTGCGTACCCGCCAATCCGGGCCGACCCGTTTCGTGCAGTTGCATCTGGAACTCGATGATCAACTGCCTCTGGTCAGGGCCCATCAGATAGCCGACGAGGCTGAACTGGCCGTCCGCCAGGCCTTCGAGCGGATGGATGTGATCATTCACATGGACCCCATCTCGGTGCTGACAAAAGAACGACAAAGCACTCACCCTGAACAACAGTAGGCTGCAACATGGATGATCTGGTTGCCAGAACCTGGCAAAAAATTCAGCAGGAAGCGCAGAGCATGGCGGCCCAGGAGCCCATGCTGGCCAGCTTCTTTCATTCCACCATTCTCAATCACCGGGATTTGCGCTCGGCGCTGAGCTTCCAGCTCGCCAACAAGCTCGACAGCACCACCATGCCTGCCATCGCCTTGCGGGAAGTGATCGAGCTGGCCCTGCGCAGCGAGCCCGAGCTGCTGGCCGCAGTGGCCGCCGACATCTGCGCGGTGCAGGATCGCGACCCGGCGGTCGACCTCTTCTCCACCCCGCTGCTCTACCTCAAGGGATTCCATGCTCTTCAGGGGTATCGGGTGGCCAACTGGCTGTGGCGTCAGGGGCGCCGTGCCCTGGCGCTCTATCTGCAAAACCAGATCTCCGTGGTGTTCGGCGTGGATGTACACCCGGCCGCCCGCATCGGCAAGGGCATCATGTTTGACCATGCCACCGGTATCGTGGTCGGGGAAACCGCCGTCATCGAGAACGACGTCTCCATCCTTCAGAGTGTGACTCTGGGGGGGACCGGCAAGGAGAGTGGTGATCGTCACCCCAAAATTCGGGAAGGGGTGATGATAGGGGCGGGGGCCAAGGTGCTCGGCAACATCGAGGTGGGCGTCGGCGCCAAGATCGGTGCCGGCAGCGTGGTGATCAACCCGGTGCCGCCTCACACCACGGTCGCTGGCGTGCCCGCCAGGATTGTGGGCCGCCCCGAGTGCGACAAACCTTCCCTGGACATGGATCAGTGCCTCTGATCCCCTGACCGAGGCCGTTGTATGGTCAAGCGCTGGTCAGGCTTTCTGATCCTGGGGATGTGGCTGCTCAACCTGCTGCACCTTTATCTGGACTTCTCCCCCTGGCCCGCCGCCATCGCGGCCTGGGCCGCCTCCCTGCTCACCTGGCCCTGGCTGGTGGGTGCCGCACGGCGCCAGGCGCTGGCCCTCTACGGCGCGGCGCTCCTGCTGCTGCTCTTTTCCTGGTGGCGAGGGGCCAGCCTCAGCCCAGGTGACTGGCTTTTGCCGAACATCAACATGCTGACCATGTTTGCCGCAGTGAGCACTCTCAATCTGGCTACCTCCGGCCTCTTGACTGGCACCGCCTCCTGGTCCGGTCGCAAGGGGCTGTGGAGCACCATGGCCAGCCTTAACCTGCTGGGGGCCGTCATCAATCTTTCGGTGCTCTTCATCATCGGCGATCGGCTGGAGCGCAACGGGACGCTGGAGCGGCGTCAGGTCATGGTGCTGAGCCGGATCTTCTGTGCGGCTGCGTTTTGGTCCCCCTTCTTCGTCGCCATGGCGGTGGCCCTCACCTATGCACCGGGTCTGCAACTGGGCAGCATACTGCCTTTTGGCATACTGGCGGCCTTGCTGGCCATGGGGCTGACGGCCTGGCAGGTAGAGCGGCTTGGCGTGGAGACCTTTGAAGGTTATCCGCTGCGGCTCCAGACCCTGGGGCTACCGGTGACCCTGGCACTGCTGGTGCTGGTGATCCACCGTTTCTGGCCCGGACTCAGCATTCTGGCGGTGATCGCCCTGGTGGCGCCCTTGCTGGCCTTGCTGTTCATGCCGCAAGCGGGGCGAGGGGCTGCTCTCAAGCGCCAGGTGGTGGAGCGCTTCCCGGCCATCGGTGGCCAGCTGGTGCTGTTTCTGGGGGCCGGCCTGCTGGCGGCTGGCATCAACAGCGCGCTGTCAGTACTGGACTTTGGCAGTGGCCACGGCCTGCCGCTGTTCAACCACTTCGACTGGCTGGAAGCCTGCCTGACCCTGCTGCTGATCTTCCTGGTGGCCATAGTGGGTGTGCATCCTCTCATCAGCATCTCGGGGGTGGCGCCGCTGCTCTGGCCGCTGGCACCGGATCCCAGCCTGCTTGGCATGTGCTTCCTCATGGGGTGGGGGCTGGCGACCGGGACGAGCCCGCTCTCCGGCTCCAATCTGGCGCTGGCGTCCCGCTACAACCTGAGCGCCGGGCTGCTGCTGCGCTGGAACCTGCTCTACGGCCTGTTGATGTACGCCGTGGCCTGTCTGATGATGGGGGGCTTCATCGCCTTGCATGGCTGATGGTGGCATCGGCAGGAGGGCGGGTTATGCCACGGCGGACGCCCGGGATCGAGGTTCCTGCTGCCTGCGAGAAAAACCGACGCATATTTAAGCAATACCGGGCCGCAGGGCGCATTTTGCAACGTGCTGGCTTGTTTGTGCCGAGCGCATCAGGGTATGCTGGCTCCACGCGCTTGAATCGCCCTCTGTGGGGCATCGCAATTGAACATACAGGTATGCATATGTCACTAGAAGTCCTTGAGCAACTCGAATCCAAAGTACAATCCGCCGTCGACAACATCTCCTTGCTGAAGATGGAGCTGGACGAGCTGAAAGAGCAGAACAGCAAGCTGCAAGACGAAAACCACCAACTGCGCAACGAGCACGTTGCCTGGCAAGAGCGCCTGCGTGCCCTGCTGGGCAAGATGGACCAGATGGGCGATGCCATCTGAACCCGTCTAGACTGACCGGAATGAAAGCGGGCCGCTCCTTGAGCGGCCCGCTTGTTTTGGTCTGCCGGGCAATCAGAGTGCCAGTAGCTGTTTGACGGTCTTCTCGATGCCGTCCGCCGCCTCCACAATATTGTTGGCCAGCATGTAGGCAGGGGTGGAGATGACCTTGCGCTCCTGATCCACCACGAATTCGCTCACCGGGCAGTCGAGATGACTGCCACCCATGGCTTCAATGGCGTTGGCGGCGCCCTCGTCGTTGCCAATGGTGGCCAGGGTGCCTGCCCCATAGATGAGCGGGATCATGGCCGGTGCGATGCAGATGTAGGCGGCCGGTTTGCCGGCTCTGGCAAAGCTCTGGCAGGCCTTCAGCACATCCGGCTGGATGCGGCACTCTGCGCCCTGGATGGCGAAGTCACACAGGTTCTTGGCGGCGCCGAAGCCGCCCGGCACCAGCAGGGCGTCGAAGTCGGCTGCATCCAGTTCAGCCGCATCTCTGATCTGGCCGCGGCAGATGCGGGCCGCCTCGACCAGCACGTTGCGGCTCTCTCCCTCGCTGACCTCGCCGGTCAGGTGATTGATGACATGAAGCTGAGGGACATTGGGGGCGAAGCATTGAACGGATGCTCCCTGACGGGCCAGCGCCAGCAGGCTGATGACGGCCTCGTGGATTTCGGCGCCGTCAAACACGCCACAACCACTCAAGATCACGGCCACTTTTTTCATGACAGACTCCTCGTTGTTGAAAATGTGAGCCAGGGTAGATTGTTGTACTTTTGTATGGTTATCGTTCGACCTCCGCTGGTCAAGTCATCTCCCTGTGCTAGGATTGTTTCGTTTTGGATCCTGCCTCAGTACCCCCCTTGAATTTTTTTCCACATTGATCGAGATCATGATGCGTGCGTCATGTTGAGTTTTCATGATCTCAACGCAATGTTTTAAAAGATATTTTTTGTTTTAATCCACAGCTTTGTCACGGCCGTGATGCAATGGTGCCATTTTTGAGCACAGAGTTATCCACAGCAATATGCCCCACCGGTGCGCCGGGGTGATGGTGGGAGTCCCCTTGGTGTGGTGCGGGCCCTGTGGCATCCTAGCGGCTGTTTATTCTTGGCAGGACGATTTTCATGGCCTCTAGCAACCCTCTTATTCTGGTCGACGGCTCTTCATATCTTTACCGCGCCTTCTTTGCCTCGCAGCAGGCCGATCTGCGCACCTCGACCGGCTTGCCTAGCGGCGCCGTCCGTGTCATGGCCAACATGATGCGCAGCCTTCGCAAGCAGTACCCTGACTGCCACGTGGCCGTGGTGTTCGACGCCAAGGGCAAGACCTTCCGTGACGACATCTATCCCGAATACAAGGCAACACGCGCCAGCATGCCGGACGATCTGCGCAGCCAGGTCGCCCCTATTCACCAGATGATCAAGGCAATGGGTTTCCCCTTCCTGATGGTCGAAGGGGTGGAGGCTGACGACGTGATCGGCACCCTGGCCCGTCAGGCGACCGAGAAACAGCTGCCTGTGCTCATCAGCACCGGCGACAAGGACATGGCGCAGCTGGTCTCCGACCATGTCACCCTGATCGACACCATGAAGGATGTGAAGACCGATCGGGAAGGGGTGATCGAGAAGTTCGGCGTACCGCCCGAGCTCATCATCGATTACCTGGCGCTGATGGGGGACAAGGTGGACAACATTCCCGGCATGACAGGTGTCGGCGAGAAGACCGCACTGGCCCTGCTGCAGGGGATCGGCAGCATCGACGAGATCGCCGCCAACCTCGACAAGGTGGCGGCGCTCGGCTTCCGTGGCTCCAAGGTGTTTGCCGACAAGTTCCGCGAGCAGGAAGAGCAGGTGCGCCTTTCCTATGTGCTTGCCACCATCAAGACCGACGTGGTGCTGGAGCAGAGTCTGGAAGAGCTGCAGCTTGGCCCCATCGATAAAGAGGCTCTACTGGCGGTCTATCGCGAGTATGAGCTGCGCAACCTGATCAAAGAGTTGGAGTCCGGCGGCGCTGAGGAGAGTGACGCCGAGGGTGATGATGAAGGTGCCGCCCCGGCAGTCACCATCAAAACCGACTATCGCTGCATCCTGGATGAGGCCGAATTCGATGAGTGGCTGGCACGGTTGCAGGCGGCGCCGCTGTTTGCCTTCGACACCGAGACCACCAGTCTCGACTATATGGAAGCGCGCGTCGTGGGCGTCTCCTTTGCCATCGAGCCGGGCAAGGCGGCCTACGTGCCCTTCGGCCACGACTATCTGGGGGCGCCGGTACAGCTGACCGAGGCCGTGGTGCTGGGCAAGCTCAAACCGCTGCTGGAAGATCCGACCCGTCTCAAGGTGGGGCAGAACCTCAAGTACGATCGCAACGTGCTGCTCAATCATGGTATCGAGCTGCAGGGCATCGCCTACGACACCATGCTCGAATCCTATGTGCTCAACTCCACCGCCAGCCGCCACGACATGGATTCCCTGGCTCGCAGATATCTGAATGCCGAAACCATCTCGTTCGAAGAGATCGCCGGCAAGGGGGTCAAGCAGCTCACCTTCAATCAGATCGAGCTGGAGCAGGCGGCCCCTTATGCGGCGGAAGATGCCGACATCACCCTGCGTCTGCATCAGACGCTGTGGGGCAAGCTCTCTGCCGAGCCGGGCCTTGCCAAGGTGTTCAGCGAGATCGAACTGCCGCTGCTGCCGGTGCTGGCACGGATGGAGCGACTCGGTACCACCATCGAGCCCAAGTTGCTGCACCAGCAGAGCCAGGAGATCGAAGTGCGTCTGGCAGAGCTGGAGAAACAGGCTCACGAGCTGGCCGGGCAGGAGTTCAACCTCTCCTCGCCCAAGCAGCTTGGGGAAATCCTCTTCACCAAGCTGGGGCTGCCGATCATCAAAAAGACCCCCAAGGGAGCGCCATCCACTGCGGAAGAGGTGCTTGCCGAGCTGGCGGAGACCTATGATCTGCCGCGTCTGCTGATGGAGCACCGTGGGCTGGCCAAGCTCAAGTCCACCTACACCGACAAGCTGCCGCTGATGATCAAGCCGCAGACCGGGCGGGTGCACACCTCCTATCACCAGGCGGTGGCGGCGACCGGTCGACTGTCGTCCACCGACCCCAACCTGCAGAACATTCCGGTGCGCAACGAACAGGGGCGCCGCATTCGGCAGGCCTTCATTCCGTGCGCCGGTTACAAGCTGGTGGCGGCGGATTACTCCCAGATCGAGCTGCGCATCATGGCCCACCTCTCCGGTGACAAGGGGCTGCTGACCGCCTTTGCCGAGGGCAAGGACATCCACAAGGCGACCGCCGCCGAGGTATTCGGCGTCGCGCTCGATGCGGTGACCAGCGACATGCGTCGCAGCGCCAAGGCGATCAACTTTGGTCTCATCTATGGCATGAGTGCCTTCGGTCTGGCCAAGCAGCTGGGGATCGGTCGCGCCGAAGCGCAGAAGTACATGGATCTCTACTTCGAGCGCTACCCGGGTGTGCTGGAGTACATGGAGCGTACCCGCCAGCAGGCGGACGCCCAGGGCTATGTGGAGACTCTGTTTGGCCGTCGCCTCTATCTGCCGGATATCAAGTCTCGCAACGCGGGCCTGCGCAAGGCGGCCGAACGGGCCGCCATCAACGCCCCCATGCAGGGTACGGCTGCCGACATCATCAAGCGGGCCATGATCAACGTGGATGGCTGGATCCGGGGCATTGAAGACCAGTCGATCCGCATGTTGATGCAGGTGCACGATGAACTGGTGTTCGAGATCCGCGAAGAGAAGCTGGAAGAGTACATCGCCCTCATCAAAGAGAAGATGTCGGGTGCGGCCGAACTGGATGTGCCGCTGGTCGTGGAAGCGGGTACTGGTGACAACTGGGATCAGGCCCACTGATCCTGACCACAGTGATTGGCTAGCTATAGTAAGCAGAGAAGCCCGGCATCATGCCGGGCTTCCTGTTTGTGGCTGCAGGGTCAGGCCTCTTGCAGGTATTCATCCTTGAGCAGCACATAATTGTCGGCCGAGGTCTTCAGGAAGGCGATCTCGGCCGGCTTGAGAGGGCGGGCCTGCTTGACGGGATTGCCCATATAAAGAAAGCCGGCCTCGAGCCGCTTGCCTGGTGGCACCAGGCTGCCCGCCCCGATCATCACATCGTCTTCAACGATCACCCCATCCAGCAGGATAGCACCCATGCCGACCAGTACCCGGTCGCCTATGGTGCAGCCATGCAGCATCGCCTTGTGTCCGACCGTGACATCTTCGCCGATAAGCAGCGGATAGCCGCCAGGGTTGCTGGCACTCTTGCGGGTCAGGTGCAGCACTGTACCGTCCTGAATGTTGCTGCGCGCACCGATGTGGATATGGTTGACGTCCCCTCTGGCGGCCACCATGGGCCAGATGCTCGCATCGTCGCCCAGCTGGATATCCCCCACCAGGGTGGCGCAGGGATCCACATATACCCGATTGCCCAGTTGCGGGCATTTTCCCTTGTAAGGTCTTAGTCGCAAGTCCATCTTGGCCTCCTTGTTTTCGGCCATTCTAGCAAGACGACACCGGTTTCTGTGGATAAGTTTGTATAAAAGCTGTGCTTGGATATGAATAACTAAAAAAGTGCCGATTTTTGCAATTTTATTGCATGGGAGGGGTTGCCAGAACGAATTCGCTCCCTATAATGCGCCTCCATCGACAGGGCAAGCGGCAACGCAAACAAGCCGGTCGGTAGCCTCGAAAAGCCTTTGAAAATAAGGCTTGACTCGAGAAGGCGGTTGAGTAGAATGCCACTCCCGCAGCAGCCAAAAGCTGCGTCGCTCTTTAACAATTTGAATCAAGCAATCTGTGTGGGCACTCACAGCATCGAGCATCAAAAACAATTTTTGATATCAATGTCTGATGAAGTGACCAAAGCAACGAAAGTTGCAGCAGTTAATTCAGCAATTCATTGAGCCGCTTTTCGAAGCAACCAAACTTAAATTGAAGAGTTTGATCATGGCTCAGATTGAACGCTGG